>JAZGEZ010000079.1:0-6769 GCA_036479055.1 Methylophilaceae bacterium
AAAACTCATGTGTGGCAGAACAAGCTAACAGTGCAGGAATGGCTACACGTGTTGCTGACACGGCACGGTCAGATAAAATCAACACATTAAAGCCATCATTAACTGCTTTTTCTGCTTGATCATGCAATGCATCTAAAGCCACTTTCATGCCGTCTTGACCAGCAGTTTCTTCGTAAGTTAAATCTAAAACAACAGATTTGTACTGGCCTTTTGTTAGCGTATCTATGTTTTTAAGTTGTGCCAACTCATCTAAAGACAACACTGGCTGACTGGCTTCCAAGCGTAATGGCGGGTTGGTTTCATCTAATCCTAAAAGGTTAGGTTTAGGGCCAATAAACGTTACTAATGACATCACCAATGCTTCACGAATCGGATCAATCGGTGGATTGGTCACTTGCGCGAACAACTGCTTAAAGTAGTTATATAAAGGCTTGGCTTTGTTTGACAATACAGGCAATGCAGCATCGTTGCCCATTGAACCTGATGCTTCAGAACCTGTTGCAATCATTGGCTGTAACAAGAACTTAACATCTTCTTGTGTCATCCCAAATGCTTGCTGCGTATCTAACAAACTTGCGTTTAACTCAACTGCGCCATTTGCGGTATCAAAATCACTCAGATGGTAACGTGTATCTGATATCCATTGGCGGTAAGGTTTTGCTTTTGCCAATGCTGACTTAGCCTCTGCATCATCAATGATGCGGCCTTGCACAGTATCGATAATCAACATTTTCCCTGGCTCTAAACGCCATTTCTTTACAATTTTTTCTTGTGGGAAAGTAATCACACCCATTTCGGAAGCCATTATTACAATGTCGTCGCTAGTAACCAAATAACGTGCAGGACGCAAGCCATTACGGTCTAACGTTGCACCAATCATTTGTCCGTCAGTAAAGGCAACAGCCGCAGGACCATCCCATGGCTCCATAATCGATGCATGATATTCATAGAACGCACGTCTATCTTCATCCATTAATGGGTTGTTACTCCATGCTTCAGGAATCAACATCATCATTGCATGCGGCACGCTGTAACCGCCAGCAACCAGCAGCTCTAAACAGTTATCAAAACAAGCTGAATCTGATTGGCCATCTGCTATCAGTGGCCATAATTTGTCTAAGTCCTCACCCAGCTTGGCTGACTCCATCGTTGCACGACGGGCTTTCATCCAGTTGACATTGCCTTGAACCGTATTAATCTCACCATTGTGCGCAATCATGCGGAAAGGATGCGCTAAATCCCATGAGGGGAATGTATTGGTTGAGAAGCGTTGATGCACTAATGCTAGTGCCGATACCACGGATTCATCCAATAAGTCTTTGTAGTAAACACCCACTTCATTCGCCAACAACATGCCTTTATAAACAATCGTACGGCTTGAAAGTGAAGGTACATAAAATGCGGCAGCATCGTTAATTTTCAATGCAGTGATTGCATGTTCAACACGTTTTCTAATGACAAAACATTTACGCTCAAATGCCGTTTGATCAGAAATGGTGCTGCCAATGAATACTTGGCGCATTGTTGGCTCAACGTCTTTTGCAGCATCAGCAATATTACTATTGTCAATTGGCACATTACGCCAGCCTAGCAATGTTTGATTTTCTTCTGCAATGATTTCATCAACAATCGCTTCACATGCTTTACGACTTCTTGCATCTCTCGGCAAAAAGAAATTACCAATGGCATATTGCCCTTCTTCTGGCAAATCAATCCCTAAGCGATCCGCTTCCTTGCGCATAAATGCATCTGGAATTTGCATGAGTAATCCAGCACCATCACCTAATTTTGGATCATAGCCTGTTGCGCCACGATGCGTTAAATTAGTTAACAGCTCTAAACCTTGCAGCACAGTTTCGTGTGTTTTTTTACCTTTGATGTGTGCAACAAAACCCACACCACAAGCATCGTGCTCATTTTTTGGATTGTATAATCCCTGTTGATTTGGCTTGGATCTGGTTAACTCTGCTTCCTGCAGGTTATTAATTGGGTTATCTATATTCATGGCCATATTCTTAAGCATTACTAAACATTTAGCGGAACCTTAAATTTTACCGCTAAATCTGCTAGCTATCAATCACATAGCCAATATTTTATAGGTTATTTTGTTTATACAATTTCTTGAAAAGCTTTTTCCGCAGCGGCTATGGTCAAAGCAATATCTTCATCTGTGTGTGCGGCTGAGACGAATCCCGCTTCAAATGCAGAAGGGCCGAGATAAATACCGCTATTTAACATGCTATGGAAAAACTGTTTAAAAACGTCTCGATCACAGGCCATCACCTCGTCGAATGATGTGGGACAAGCGTCGCTAAAGTACAAACCGAACATGCCGCCAACACTTTGCGCGTTAAATGTAATGCCAACGTTTTTAGCTGCCGCAATCAAACCATCTACCAGCTTCTGTGTTTGTGCCGATAGCTTTTCGTGAAAACCTGGTGCCTGAATCAAAGCTAACGTTTTTAGGCCTGCCGTTACCGCCACAGGATTGCCTGATAACGTGCCTGCCTGATACACTTTACCCAAAGGCGCCAAACCAGACATAATATCTTTACGACCACCAAAAGCACCTACTGGCAAGCCACCACCGATGACCTTGCCAAGTGTTGTCAGATCTGGAGTAATACCATAAAGGGCTTGCGCACCACCTAAATGCACCCGAAAACCCGTCATCACTTCATCAAAGATTAATACTGCTCCATGTTTGGTACATAAGGCACGCAATGTTTTCAAAAATTCTGCTGTCGGTTTGACTAGATTCATATTGCCAACGACAGGCTCAATAATGACACAAGCAATCTCATCGCCAGATTGTTTAAATAACGCTTCTAATTGTTCGGTGTTGTTATACGCTAGCGTCAGTGTATTCGCTGCTACTTCAGCGGGCACACCAGCAGAATCTGGCTCACCAAAAGTGAGCAGCCCTGACCCGGCTTTAACTAACAGAGAATCGGCATGACCATGGTAGCAACCCTCAAACTTCACGAGCTTACTGCGTCCCGTAAAGCCGCGTGCAACGCGAATCGCACTCATGGTTGCCTCGGTACCAGAGCTTACTAAACGCAGCTGCTCCATACTAGGCATTAGTTTGTTAATCGTTTCTGCCATTTCAAGCTCTAAACCAGTTGGCGCGCCAAAGGATAAACTGTTCTCCGCCACGTCTTGCACTGCTTTAATCACCTCTGGGTGTGCATGACCTAAGATCATTGGACCCCAAGAGTTAATGTAGTCAATATATTCTTTACCATCAACATCCCACAGTTTTGAACCCAAGCCCTTTTTAAAGAAAATAGGTGTTCCGCCTACGCTACGAAAAGCACGGACTGGCGAGTTAACCCCCCCTGGTATTAAATGTTGAGATTTTTCGAAGAGTATTTTATTTTTGGAAGTCATCATGTTTACTTAATATAGTGAGTTAAATTGTTGCGTAACGGTTTTAATATCTTTGGCGTCAAATAATGCACTAATAACAGCGACTGCATCTGCGCCAGCTTCTTTTACTTCTCCAGCATTTTCTAGCGTAATACCACCAATCCCGACAACAGCAACATTCAGCTCTTGCTTTGCTTGCGCAAACAAGCTCATCGGTGCATTGACTGCATTCGGTTTAGTGTCAGACGCAAAACAAGCACCAAAGGCCACGTAATCTGCTCCCTCTGATACGGCGTCTTGTGCCAATGAAAACTGGTTATAGCATGACACGCCTATAATTTTATCTGCGCCAAGCAAGCGTCTTACTGGGCCTGGCTTGCAATCGGCTGCGCCCAAGTGTAGGCCGTCCGCATCTATCTTGGCACATAAATCTAAATGGTCATTGATTATCAATGGCACCCCATAAGCACGACAAACGGCTAACAATGCAGTTGACTGCCTTAGCAACAATGTCTTTCCTGCTGCTTTATTGCGATACTGAACCAAGCGCACACCCCCTTTTAAAGCTGCTTCAACTTTTGCCACCAGTAATTTGGTGTCTAGCTCGTTCGGGGTGACGGCATATAAACCATTAATGCTGGATAGGTGATGGCTTGTCAAAATCTCTTTCAGAACTTTCAGTTTCGTCTCGCGCCCAAAAAAACCTATCGGGTATCATTTGTCCCATACCGGGCCTAAATGCATTTTTAAGTGTTTGCCAAGTATATTCTTGCGCTTCTTGTAAAGCTTCTTCTATGGTCAAACCATGTGCCAAACAAGCGGCAATTGCGCTCGTTAGTGTGCAGCCAGATCCATGGAAACTATCGGGCAACCGCTCCCAATGATAATCCCTGATCAGGCCACTCGCACCGTATAATGAATTCACAACGTCAACAGAACGTTCATGCGTGCCTGTAATCAACACATATTCAGAACCCATGCCGAGTAAGCGCTGTGCGCATTCTTCTAATGAAGTGTATTTTACTTCGTCGCCTTCATCATAAAAAGCCAGTCGTCGCGCCTCTATACTATTAGGCGTAATCAATGTCGCTTGCGGAAATAGCAACTCGCACATCGCAGATTGCATTTCATCATTACTCAGCTCGTCACCACGGCCTGATGTCATTATTGGATCTATGAGCAATGGTACATCTGGATAATCCGCCATGATTTCTGCAATGACAGCAATATTTTCTACGCTGCCTAGCAAACCCAATTTAAAAGCTGAAACTTTTACATCCTCTAAAATAGTGCGGGCTTGGTCGTTAATCCATTCTGCATCTAAAGCCATCACGCTTTCGACACCAACCGTATCTTGTGCAGTAATGCCTGTAACGACTGAAAGTGGGTGACAGCCAATGCTAGACAAAGCTAAAATATCAGCCTGCAAGCCTGCTCCGCTACTCGGATCAGTAGCAGCAAATGTCATGACACATGGAGGTGTTGTTATCATAGCTTTCCTAAAGCGATTGATATAAATCCGGTTTAAACAAGGCTGGCATTCCGATTCGACCACCAAAACCGCCGTTATATTAAAGATGATATTTTACTTTATTTTAACTAGGCCTGCATTGAAGATGCAAAGTGCACACTGGATAAAATCCAAGCCTATGCCAATCGATCAATTCACAATATAATGCAGTATACAAACTATTAATAAATTACTTTGATATGGCAAACACCACCTCTCAGGACTTTTACAACGAAGTCTCAACGTTAGTCATTGAAACCCTCAACCTTGAAGTCACCTTAGATGAAGTTGCTTTAGATGAACCGCTTTATGGTGATGGGTTGGGACTAGATTCAATCGACATTCTTGAAATTGCATTGGTCGTTTCCAAAAACTATGGGTTACAACTACGTGCTGATAGTAAAGATAATAATGCTATCTTTAACTCAATGCGAAGCTTTGCGGACTACATTCAAACCAACCGCACGAAGTAATGGCACAAAGTAATCACAGTATTCGCTTAATTGGCTTTTTGCTACTAATATTGGGTTACTCTTTGCTGGCCAATTACACGCTGCAATCTAAAAATTATGCCGCAATAGGGGCGTTTGTCGCCCTAGTGCCCATTTTCTTGATTTGCCTGTTACTTGCGTTTCGCTCCAAGCAACGGTTTCTTATGTTGGGGCTACTGGTATTAGTTAGCCCTTTGTTTTGGTTTGCATGGGAGTACTTCAAGCTACACTATGACTGGGTATACTGGTTAGTGCATGAAAGCGTGCAACTTTTACTACTGATTACATTTGCACGTACCTTAATGCCCGGCCAACAACCACTGTGCACGCAGTTTGCTCAAATGGCTCACGGTTCACTTTCACCTGAACATACTACCTACTCGCGCCAAGTCACTATTGCCTGGGTATTATTTTTTGCGGCGATTCTCTTAACTTCAAATTACTTATTCTTCTTTTACCCAATCAAGACGTGGTCGATATTCGTCAACTTCGCATATTTGCCCTTGGTCACTATGATGTTTATCGTTGAATACATGGTGCGTAAATGGGCATTACCTGAAGAAAGTCAAACAAACATCATGGAGGCCGTCTATGCCTTCATGAACAAATCGCATAATAAAAAAAACGTTAGCCGTTAACTACCAAACAAAAGGCACCAGTCTTTTGCTCACTTTCATGTAATCACAATAGGGTTCTCCAAAAAAACGAATACATTCCACCTCTTCTCTACTTGCTGCAAGCATTAAAAAAGCACTTGCCCCAGCAGCAATAACACTGCCCACAAGTGACGGGTCTTTAAAGAAAAATGCCCAGCCCAGAAAGAATAATGACCCGTAAAGTGGGTGACGAATATATCGATAAATACCTGTCTTTACTAGCACTGTCGTTTTCTCGAAATGCACCATCGGCACATCATTTCGCTGAGGGTTGGGTTTCCCAAATAAACGTAGCTGTATGACACCAGCTAACACTAGAAATAACGAAATCAAAAGCAAGACGCTCGCCATAGTTTGATGTAAACCGTCAAGCGATTGATACCATGCATGCAAATTGAGTGCAAATAATAACAAGATGAGCTCCCAAGCAAAATAGCGATAAAACCCATGCGTACCTGGCTGGCGCAATGACTGGTAGGACACCAAAGAAAACCCTAAAGTCCCTATTAAGAAAATCATGACCTGCATCATTAAATACTCCCTGCCTTTTTAGCTATTAAATAACACATTCTTAAGGAAATAATATCTGCATGGTTAACGCTACGGAGGTAATCTATTTCCAGCTCAACCAATAGTATACATAAATATAAAAAATAGCTTTTTTAATTAAGCACATGGATTATTTGGTAGAATTATTCTTTTCATCTACCTGAATATATTTTAACGGATATTGTATTGAA
>JAZGEZ010000080.1:0-19039 GCA_036479055.1 Methylophilaceae bacterium
GGGCATATTACAAAGCCAATCGACTAGCAACCCAACCTCTATCTCACAAGTGGCGGCGCAAGCGGCATTAGAAGGCCCACAATCATGTATTACACCGATGCTAGATGCCTTTAAAGAACGCCATATATACGTAGTAGACCGTTTTAATAACATGCCGGGGTTAAGCTGCTTAAAAGCGAATGGCGCTTTTTATGCATTCCCTGATGCACGTGTAGCAATTAGCAATTTACATCAAGCCGGTAAAATTGCTGAAGCAACCGATATGGCATTGGCTGAATACTTACTAGAAAAATTTGATGTTGCCGTTGTGCCAGGGTCAGCCTTTGGTGCAGAAGGCTACTTCCGTATTTCTTTTGCTACATCGATGGAGAATCTGGAAAGCGCACTAGATAGAATCGAAAAAGCGTTGAATTAATTTTATTTACGCGCTTTTATTAATTTAAGTGAAATTATACGTTTAGGACATTGACCAACCAGCGCTTAGCCAGTATTATCACGCCTTCGTTAAGTGCTAAGAAACATTAGCGATTGCCGATTCCCCGATAGCTCAGTTGGTAGAGCAACGGACTGTTAATCCGTGTGTCCCTGGTTCGAGCCCAGGTCGGGGAGCCAAATTTAAAAGCCTCACAGCAATGTGAGGCTTTTTCGTTTCTATAGATAGTTAGAATAATGTAAGCGCTATTGATTTTAAACAACTATTTATTTCTTAAGTAGCTGTTCCTTAGCCGGTGCGTAAGTTTCTTTTGCCGATGGGAATGCTTCTGCATGCACATCTGCTGCGAACTGATTTACGGCATCTTTGATAAGATCGGCTCCATTCATGTATGTTCTTACGAATTTAGGCTTGAAGTCTGTAGAAAATCCTAGCATATCTTGAAGAACCAGTGCCTGTCCATCTACGTCCAATCCTGCTCCGACACCGACTACTGGGATAGAAACTGCGTCTCTAACCGCGGCACCTACGTGCTGTGGAACAGCTTCTAAAACGATTGCTATACATCCAAGCTTATCAAGTTTTTTTGCTTCTTCAATGAGGCTAAGCTCACTTTCAATGGTTTTGCCTTGAGCTTTAAATCCACCGATTGCATTGTGGTGAGATGGTGTAAGGCCAATGTGTCCGATTGTTGGAATACCTGATTGAGAAAGATGAGCATAGAGCTCTTCGTTTCCATCAACACCTTCTATTTTAAGTGCATTTGCTCCAGCCTTGATTAAGATTTCAACGTTATCCATTGTCTCCTTCATCCCCTTTCTATTACTCATAAAAGGCATAGCAGCAATAAGGAATTTGTCTTTTGCTCCTTTTCTTACCGCTCTGGTGTGCATCGCAATTGTTTCCACATCAGAATTCATTGTGTTTTCATGGCCATGCATTACCATAGACGAACAATCACCAATTAAAATACCGTTTACGTCTGTTTCGTTAAGAATCTTTGCACTCCAGTAGTCATAAGAAGTAACAACTACAATTTTCTTTCCTTCTGCTTTTAACTTTTTGAAATTTTCTAATACGCTCATGATCTTTTCCTTTAGTTATTGACCGTGATTAACAAATTGAAGACTGGCATCAGTTAAATGCCAAAATGGAGCATGAATATACTGTTAGTAACCGAGATATGTAAAAGGTTTCAATTTGACATCATTCCGTCTATATAAACAATGATAACAAGAACAGGAAACTGCCTAATAAAAAAAGTGTGAATACCGCTAAACAAGGCTAAGGTAGTAGTGAAGTTGATATTTTATTAGGCATAATCTTCACGTAAGATATTGAATATATTGGTAAATTATTGTTTATGGCATAGGGCTGTTAATCCGTGTGTCCCTGGTTCGAGCCCAGGTCGAAGAGCCAAATTTTAAAAAGCCTTCATTTTTATATGAGGGCTTTTTTATTTTATGAACTGATTGAACTTAAAGCTGAACAAGCTTATCAATAACATTATCGTGCTGGCGTTAAACTTCACGCCATTACTGGCTTTATCATTTACAATCAACTTAAATTAATTTTCGGGAAGGATGCCTCTGATGGCTATACAATCGTCAGCAATAAAAACCATTCTAATAGTAGTTTCATTCTATATGCTACCTAGCCTGGCTATGGCTAAAGATATTTCAAATGAACAGCGCAATGCATATGAGGCACGACAGGAATTCAATAAAAAACAATCAAGACATCAAAATCTTTTAACCCGCATATTGCAGCAAGAAAAACGGCTGCAAGAAGAAGAGGCGAGGCTTGACAAATTAAAGTCTGAAGAGCAAGTAGCGAAGACAGAACTGGATCAAGCAACAGTTAACTTAGAGAGTAAAGTTAATGCACTTAACAATGTGTGGGAGCTACGTAACCGATAACAAAGAAAAGCCAATTAAGCGCTTTGCATATAGCTACCCGTATCACGGTTTTTATGAAAGCGCTCAAATTCATTAGGGCTAAGCGGTTTTGCCAGCAAGTATCCTTGCGCATAATCACAACCAGCCTCTGACAACATGCCGAGTTGCACTTGTGTTTCTATGCCTTCCGCGACCACTTTAATACCAAGTTTATGCGCCATCACAATCATCGCTTCACATAAGACTAAATCCTGCCGGTTGATCGTTAGGTTATTCACGAAAGATCGATCAATCTTGATGTAGTCAATATCAAACTTGAGCAAATAAGATAGTGAAGAATAGCCCGTGCCAAAATCATCTAACGATATTTGCATACCAGCCTCGCGGAACTTAAGCAATTTATCTGTTACCACTGCATTTTTATTTAAAAATACGCCTTCAGTAATTTCTACAATAACGCTTTCGCCCGGTAGCCCAAGGTCTTTTAAGCAATCAAACCAATTAAGCCCACCCTTATCCGTATTATGCAATTGAATTGGGGATTTATTAATACTAATTTGAAAGTCTTTATTGATTGTTTGACGCCATTTTGCAACCTGTTTTGCCGCTTCATGAAAGACCCAATCACCTAGCTCCACAATAAGACCAGCATCCTCTGCTACTGAAATAAAATCAACCGGGCTTATTGCGCCTTCCGTTGGGTGCTGCCATCTAATTAACGCTTCTGCTTTAAAAAGCTCATTTGTATGAATATCGATGATTGGTTGGTAAACCAAGTAAAACTCACCGTTTTCCAATCCTTTATGTATATCATTAATGAGTCGTCTACGCTTTTGTGTTTCAATTAACATTGATTTGTCGAAGCGACTAAATCGATTGCGCCCTTTTTGTTTGGCATCATACATGGCGATATCCGCATGTTTGATTAGCGTATCTGTATCAATTATTTGATCTGGAAATGTTTCAACAACACCGATACTGGCAGAAATATGGACGACTTCTTTACCCAACTGGAATGGTTGCGCTAATTGTTCTAGCACTCTTTTAGCAACCACTTCAGTGCCAGAAATATTTTTTAATTCGCTCAATACAATAGTAAATTCATCACCACCCAAACGGGCAACATTCTCCATATAGCTCCCACCGGAACCTCGTAAACAGCGAAGAATGCGCTTAGCAACCTCTTTTAATAGCGCATCCCCTACATCGTGGCCAAGGGTATCGTTAATCTCTTTAAAGCGATCCAAATCTAGAAACATCAATGCAAGTGGCAACTTTGAACGACTGATTTTAGACAGCTCTTGCTTTAGCCGGTGTGTAAACATTAGACGGTTAGGTAAACCAGTCAATGTATCAAAGTTTGCTTGGCGCCAAATCAATTCCTCGGCATCTTTTTGTTCTGATATGTCGGTAAGAACCGTCACATATCCCTTAACTTCACCTAACTTATCTCTTATGGGACTAATATGTCTTTTTACCGGCAATACTCGGCCATCTTTAGTTTGCCGGTTAACCTCTCCTCGATGTACGCCTTTATTTTTTGCGATCTCATAAACGTCAGCTTGTGAGAACTCTGGTTTTGCTTGATTCTTTACATCTAGAGAAAACTTATTGCCTTTTAACTCTGCTAGCGTATAACCAAAAGTAGAGGTAAATGCAGGGTTAACATACTCACAATTCAGATTTGCATCTCTTAACACAATAGGCTCTTGCACTTGTGCTAACACCTCATTACTTTGCTGTAGTTGACTGTCGCGATCTTCAATCTGAGTAAGCATTAAGTTGAACTCTTCTGTGAGCACACCAAGCTCATCCTTAGAAGCTGTTTCTTCTACACGAAGTGAATAATCCCCGCTATCACTAATTTCACGTATCGCTTTAGCCAAGCGCTTAATTGGGCCTAATACATAACTACTCGTATTTCTCAGGACTAGATAACTCATCAAAAAGATAGTGCTCAATACTGAAAACTTAACCAGCCATTGTGTTATCAATGTATCCCACACACTTGCCATATCCGCCACGACTAACAAGGTGCCTAACTGGGAGCCCTTTAAAGTAACGGGCCGTTCAATTGTTAACCGCGTTAAAAATGGATATTCAGACATCCAAGAAGCTTGTTGGTTAACTTCACTTTCAAATGTAGCGAAAATATTCTGATTCTCATCAATAACATCTGCTCGCGTAATAATTCTATTTGTACTTAAAACAGATAATGTTTCTTTAGCAGCTTTTGCATCATTAAAAGCAAGGGCAGAAGCACTATTAGCAGCGGCCATATCAGTTAGCGCAACCAGATGTTCTTTTGTGCTGTGGCTGGTATTCCTAACATCTTCCACAATGGAAATCACCATCCCGACTAAAATAGCCAAGCCGGTGACCAGCATTGAGGTAAAAATTAGTTTATTTCTAACCGAAAGACTTTCTAACCCAGTTAGCATACGCTAGCCCTAATGTTGCTTGTTAGACATAGCTTAGCACGCACAAACTTTGTGCCTTTACCGATGGTAGTTATCATAGAATTCTAATACCTTTTACTTTTTTAGCCAGTTTAAGTAACTGTGCACCGATATGTATTCCCACCAATTCAACTGAGTTCACATTAATTTCAAAACCGACATGAGCACCCTCTTTAACAAATCCAACCATTCCACCATTATCAACAAAACTAGGACTATCACTTACTGTTAGTATTGGCATACTGGCTACTTTCGATAATATTTTTGTTACCTTAACATGGTCATCATGCGCTATAAATGCCATATGACGGCTGCTTAAGACGTGTTTATCGACATGATGCTTCACAATTATTGACTTATTTAACACTAGCTTACCACTTAATTCATCCAAGCTACCACCAAGTTTATCTCCGCCAAAAACACATAAATTAAAGCTTTTATGCCCACCGACTTCGTTGGGCCACAGAGTAAATTTAGTAAAGTTGTCAATACTGCCTGCTTTAACCGCCTCTTCTTTAGTTGCGGCTTACAAAGGCATAGATGCCATTAAAAGCATGGCAATTAATATCGCATACCCTTTTTTAAGCAATGTGTTTTGGTTAAATGATTTCATCCTAGCAATGGTAAGCAAAAAATAAGCCAGAGACTCCCACTACGTATTAAACCGCGCGCCTTCTACACTTGAGGCCATTCTATTACGTTAAGCATATTACAAAAGACGCCCACAAGTGTTGAAATTATGACAATCGATAGGTTAAGCTTGGAAACGTAAGTTACAACCCGTTAACAAAAGCTGACATAATCTATTTTCAATCAGTTTTATCGGCTTAGATAGTAAACTTTATCCTTTCTTCAACCTATAATATAGGTGATGAAGAAACCTGAAGCAGGTGTGCTACTAGACGGTGGTGGTATCAGGTGGTGGCACCATGCGTGCAACCCTTGCTTATGGTCAACCCTTTAATCGTAGACAAAAAACTGCTTTCTAAAATAAGGAAAAGACTCAATCAGTTTTAGGTTTACATTAATCAATTTCACCGATGCTAGGCATTCATTACCCAACCCATGAAAAAAGCAATTGTTATTGGTGCTGGCATCGCTGGCTGTAGTACCGCCTATGCACTCGCAAAGCGCGGAATCTCTGTCACGCTAATTGAACGGCATGAAATGATTGCGCAAGAGGCTTCTGGCAACCCAGTTGCTATGTTGCACCCTAAACTCAACACTGGTGCTAGCACACTCAGCACCATTGCTGCCAACGGGTTTGCCTTTACCTTGGCGTTATTAAAGCAATTACAAACCGAAAATGATATATTTGATCTGTGTGGGCAGATTCAATTAGCCTTCAATGTGCATGAACAAGAAAAGCAATCAGCGTTATTAAACGCATTAGGCTCCAACGGTAACGTTCAGCTATTAACCATTAGTGAAGCAAGCGAAAAAGCCAACATAGCATTGCGTGTAGGCGGCCTATATTTACCTGATGCAGGCTGGGTGAAGCCTAAAATGTTCTGTGCGTCATTACTTCAGTCTAATTTAGTGACTAGCGTTGTTTCAACAAAAGCCATTAATATCGAAAAAACAGACAATCAATGGCAGGTTGCAGTGGAAGAGGTGCACGTATTAGAGGCTGATATAGTCGTCATCTGTAATGCCAACGACATTCACCGATTTGATTGGTGTAAACACATTCCAGTCACACCGGTCAGAGGCCAAGTGAATTTTTTTGCGGAGAATCATTTCAGCCACCAAATTAAAAGTGTTATTTGTAGCGACCACTATTTAAGCCCCTCTGTAGATGGCTTGCATTCAATAGGCAGTAGCTATGCACCCAATGATGCTAGCCTCCAACTATCCAAGGCGGATACGCAAGCAAACTTACGCGCACTTAACAAAATATCCCCTACTCTCTTTAACAGTATCAACCTATCTGAAGTTTCAGGGCGCGTTGCATGGCGGAGTACAACACAAGACTACATGCCACTTGCCGGCCAATTAATCAATGATCAGCTATTACGGCAGCTGCCCCCACGTTATGACGCTAGCCCAAACGATCTCCCATGGCTAAAAGGTTTGTATGTGAATGCTGGGCATGGCTCAAAAGGAATGATTACTGCACCATTGTGCGGTGAGCTCATTGCAAATCAAATCAATAATGAACCTCTTGTTGTTAATAACGCAATTGCATCAAAACTAAATCCAAGTCGCTTCTTGCTAAGAGCGTTAGGTCTAAAAAAAATTGCACAAAATCTCTACTAATTTTAGATTAAAATAATGCCATGACAAATGTGACACAGCTAATCAAAGACGGCCAAACGGCGCAAGAAAAAGGCAATGACAATTTAGCACTAGATTGCTTCCAACAAGCGCTCTTACAATATCCAGATGAGCCGACTTTACAAGTTGCATGTGGTAACCTTTGTGTAAAGTTGGCGCGCTTCGAAGAGGCCGCAGGCCACTTCAGACGCATACTTGCTTTCAATAAAAATCCAGAAGTGCGCAATGCCTTATGTTACGCCCTGCAATCCCTTGGCAACGGTGCTGACAAAGAGGGTAAATATGCACTTGCCGAAGCTTGCTTTGAAGAAGCATTGCAACACCAGCCAAACAATGCAAGCTATTGGTACAACTTGGCAAACGCGCAGCGCGAATTAGGTAATATTAAAGCGGCTGCCAGCAGCTTTCAAAAATCCATTCAAGCAGACCCTAATGATGCAGATACATACAATAACCTAGGCAATGTACAGCGTGAACTCGGGCAGTTAGATTTAGCGATTGAAAACTACAAAAAAGCCTTGGGTTTAAATCCAAATCTGCACCATGCTTTAGCTCACTTAGTCCATCAAAAACAACATATATGTGATTGGCAGGGTCAAGGTGCTGATGATTTAATCAAGCAAATACTGACTGTACGAACGCTAGTGAAAACAAACCCTGATGCGCAAATATCGCCATTTGCTTTTTTAGCCATGCCAACAACAACGGCCGAAGAACAAAAAACTTGTGCCAACCAGTATGTTGCGCAAACCTACAAACACCTTTATAAGATTAGAGATTCATTAAAGTTTACACACCGCGTTAAAGCAAAGCAGAAAATTAGAATTGGCTATTTATCTGCTGACTTCAGACTGCACCCACTAGCATTCCTTATTACAGAATTAATTGAACGCCATGACAGGAAAAAATTTGAAGTATCTGCATATTCTTACGGCGTAGATGACAAAACGGATACACGTAAACGATTGGTTAAGGCATTTGATCACTTTATTGACATACGAGGTCTTAGTGATATTGAAGCTGCCACTAAGGTTAATCAAGATCAAATAGACATCCTTATAGATCTTACTGGCTACACGCAAAGCAGTCGTACTGGCATTGTTGTATTGAAACCAGCGGCTATCCATATTAGCTGGCTAGGCTTCCCAGGCACAATGGGAGGATATAAGAACATTCCGTTATTTGACTATATTATTGCAGATAACACTACCGTGCCGAACAAAAATGAATACAAAAATGATTATAGTGAGCAAGTATTGTATTTGCCTTGCTATCAGCCCAACAGCAAACGCATAAGCGCCTCTTTAAGTAAAAAAATTACCCATCATTTGCCAGAAGAGAGCTTTGTCTTTTGTAGCTTCAACCAAACGTTTAAAATTACGCCAGCTATTTTTACAATATGGATGCGCTTATTAAATCAAGTGCCCAATAGTGTGCTTTGGTTGCTGGAATGTAACCCATGGGCAAAAACTAATTTGGAAAAAGAAGCTGAGCTGGCAGGCATCAACATAAACCGCCTAATTTTTGCACCAAGAACAAATATAAAAACGCATATAGAAAGACAACAGCATGCAGATTTATTTTTAGACACCCTCCCGTACAACGCGCATACCACCGCTAGTGATGCACTTTGGGCTGGATTGCCAATACTCACCTGTAAAGGCAATACTTTTGCTTCCAGAGTAGCGGCGAGCATTCTAACGCATGCAAACTTGCCTGAATTGATTTGTGGTTCCTTAGAAATATATGAGGAAAAAGCACTAGACCTCGCTCTCAATCAAGACCGTTTATCTACAATAAAAAAACAGCTATTAGAGTCAATCAAAACTTCAGACCTATATAACGCAGAAAAATTTGCAAGATTACTAGAAACTCAATACCATGAGGTTTGGCAGCTGCATAGACAACAGGCTTGAATGTTAACAATAAAGTAACTTAATAATAGGATACGCAATGGCAGGATTTGACATCACACCAGTACTTAAATTTATGGTTGAGAAAAATGGTTCCGACCTATTTTTCAGTACGGCAGCAGCTATCCACTTGAATGTTGAAGGTGACACTATCCCCATCAACAGTCAAATTCTTCAACCTGGCATGATTAAAGATATTGCCTACTCACTCATGAGTGAAGTGCAAATTAAAGAATTTGAAACTGATTTAGAAAGTAATTTTGCGGTTAGTAAAAAAAATATCGGCCGATTTCGAGTAAATGTATTCCGCCAGCGTGGTGAGGTTGGCATGGTCATTCGTCATATTAAAACTGAAATTCCTAACTTTGAGGCGCTAGGCTTACCTAAGGTTTTGCAAGAGCTTATCATGCGGAAACGCGGTTTACTTTTAGTTGTCGGCGCTACTGGGTCAGGTAAATCAACCAGCTTAGCCTCTATGATTGACCACCGCAATGCAAGTACAAGCGGGCATATCATTACGATTGAAGATCCTATTGAATTTATTTATAACCATAAAAAATCTATCGTCGATCAACGTGAAGTAGGTATAGATACGCGATCGTTTGATAGTGCATTAAAAAATGCAATGCGCCAATCGCCAGATGTTATTCTAATTGGTGAAGTACGGGATATGGAAGGCATGCAACAAGCACTAGCTTATGCAGAAACTGGGCATTTATGTTTAGCCACGCTTCATGCCAACAATGCAAACCAAGCGCTTGAACGTATTATTTCGTTCTTTCCCCCAGAAGCTAAGCAAGGGCTGTTATTAGGCCTTTCAATTAACTTAGTGAGCATTGTCTCTCAGCGTTTAATCCCAGGCATAGTGAAAAAGCGTGTCGCTGCCTTTGAGGTGCTAATTAACACACCTTACGTATCAGAGCTTATTCAAAAACAAAAACTCGGTGAAATAAAAGAAATCATGGGTGACAATAACGATATCGGCATGAACACATTTGACCAAGCATTATTTAGACTGTTTACCAATGGCCAAATCGATGAAGAAGATGCATTATCAAATGCCGACTCAAGAAACGACTTATCCCTAAAAATACGTTTTGCGGCTGAAGGTGCGCGTGGCGGGTTCGAAAGCTAACGAGTCAAACTTAATCGGCATAGCTGGTCGCTGAATAGATAGCAGCCAACACAATGAGCAGGCCACCGACCCATTCGTTTAAAGTCATGACCTCATTGGCCAAATAATATGCAGCGACGGCTGCCACTAGCAACTCAAATAAAAATATAATCGAAGCACGAATAGCGGCAATATGCGTTACACCATATTGCACAAAGAGCGTACTCGCAAACAACATGAGCGCAATCAGTACAACAAGCATCCAGTCTTTCAATAAAAAAGTACTGGGCAGAATCACACTTTCACCGAGTATCAACATACTCATTAACGACATGAATATAACACCAACCCAAACTGCAAATGATTTTGTTACAAGACTTAAGTGAGTCGACTTGCGCGTAATGACATTCGTCAGTGCAAACCCCATCCCGGAAGAAAGTGCCAGCCATTCTGAAAGGTTGTGAGGCAACGGAAAATGACTAGGTTGTGCGGGTGTATAAAGCATAATAGAGGCACCTAGCAATGAGACAGCAACGACCACTACGCCTTTGGTGCCCGCTCGTTCTTTTAGCCAAAAATGTGCCAATAACAATGTCCACACCGGCGACAGGTAGAACAGTAACATCACACGCATCACCTCACCGTCAATCACGGCCAACACGTAACTCAGATTAGTCCATCCTGCTGCCAATATTAGCCAAATAACATTCTTTGGCTGCGAGAACAGCCCACGCCAATGCTTGGCAAAAATAAAACAGGCAAGGCACGCGGCAATGCCATAGGTATAAAAGCTTGAATGTATACCTGAAAAACCAGCTTGCCCCAGCAAGCGA
Organism: Methylophilaceae bacterium; assembly: GCA_036479055.1. GTDB lineage: Bacteria > Pseudomonadota > Gammaproteobacteria > Burkholderiales > Methylophilaceae. The sequence continues at coordinate 10,928 of JAZGEZ010000080.1, forward strand.
TAGGGATACCAAATTACGCCCCAAGTCATTGCCCCAAAAAACAGCCCAAATACGGCAAAAAAGTTTTTATTCTTGTCGATGCTCACTATAATGTCACCTATGAATCAAAATTTGAACTTGCTGCAACCTTATCCGTTTCAGCGTCTACGTAATTTATTCGACAACATCACACCGAACGCACAATATACACCTGTTAACTTATCTATCGGCGAGCCTAAACATACAACGCCACCTATCATCAAAAACAGCTTAACGGATAACCTTACTGGTTTGGCAAATTATCCCACAACAATAGGCTCATTAGATTTAAGACTAGCCATTTCTAACTGGGCTTCTCGTCGCTATGACATACCTGCTTTAGATGTAGAAAAAGAAATTATTCCTGTTAATGGCAGTCGTGAAGCCTTGTTTGCCATCGCACAAGCAGTGATTGATACGAGTAAAACAAAACTTATTAAAACAAAACCTATCGTGATTTCACCTAACCCTTTTTACCAAATTTACGAAGGAGCTGCTTTACTAGCAGGTGCCGAGCCCTATTTTATTAATACGCTACCTGAAAACCAGCACAGCATGCACTTTGAAGCCGTGCCAAACGCTGTGCTCAGTCGTACACAATTGGTCTACATCTGCTCCCCGGGCAACCCTTCAGGCAAAGTAATGTCGCTGCAAGCGTGGGAGGCATTGTTTAGCCTTTCAGATAAACATGGTTTTGTTATTGCTGCGGATGAGTGTTATTCAGAAATTTATTTTGATGAGAAAAATAAACCACTAGGCGCATTGCAAGCGGCAAATAAACTCGGCCGTGACTATACCAATTTAATTGTATTTAGCTCATTATCAAAAAGATCTAACGTACCAGGCTTGCGTTCTGGCTTTGTGGCTGGTGATGCAAACATCCTAGCGAAATTTTTACTCTATAGAACTTACCATGGCTGCGCGATGAGCCCTGTTACACAAGCTGCTAGCATCACGGCTTGGAATGATGAAGCGCATGTCATTGACAATCGCCGCTTATATACAGAAAAATTCAGCAAAGTAATCCCGCTACTAAAGACAAAATGGCCTACAATTGAAATGCCAGATGCCGCTTTTTATCTTTGGGTGCAGACAGAGAAAAATGACAAAAAACTGGCACAACAGCTTTATCAAAATCTTAATATTAAGGTGTTGCCTGGCAGTTTCTTAGCACGTGAGGCACACGACATAAATCCTGGAAAAGGCTTTATCCGTATGGCACTAGTAGCACCCTTAAATGAATGTATAGAAGCGGCTCAACGAATTCAACTGCTTTAATTTTTTAATAACTTTTTAACCAAACCAAAAGAGGAGTAATAACATGAGTGAGAAAATTGTAATGCGCGTAGGCGAAGCCTTAGTAGCCGGCGGCCCAGCTGGAACAGCAGCTGAACCAGAAGTAGCAATCGGTGAAATGGATGGGCCTATGGGCGTAGCATTTGCAAACCAAATGGCTAACCAAGTAAAAGGACACACTAAAGTCCTCGCTATTATGAATACGGATATTCAGGTTCGACCTGCAACATTAATGGTCAGTAAAGTAACGGTGAAAGATAACCGTTACACAAATATCCTAATGGGCACAGTGCAAGGCGCCATTGCAAACGGTGTTTTAGATGCTGTGCGTGAAGGTTACATCCCAAAAGAGAAGGCAAACGACTTAGGCATCATCGTTTCAGTATGGCTAAACCCAAGTGTTGCTACAGATGACAATCTAGACCATAAAGCATTATTCGATATTCATCGCAAGGCGACAACATTAGCGATTAAGAAAGCAATGAACAATGAGCCTAGCATTGATTGGCTACTAGAAAATCAAGAAAAAACAATCCATAAGTACTATCAAAATGGCTTGGAAGGTAAAATCTAAAATTCGCAACTATTTAGATGCCCTTTTAATCATAACCGCCAGCCAAATTGTATCGCTGGCGGTTTTTTATTGTAGATAATATTAAAGATAAATAACATTAAGTATTATGTTTAACCTAATGTTTATATTAAAATAATATATTTTATTTATTACTTCCTGATAAATGACTTTACTTTATTTGATACTAGCATATTCAAATCAGTGCTCAAACAATCTAAATCTAGCACGCCTTCCATACCGCGTAACCAGGTTAATTGACGCTTAGCAAGCTGGCGTGTAGCAAATATGCCTCTTTCACACAATTCTTTCGCATCATAGGTGCCATTTAAATGTTCCAGCACTTGTCGGTAGCCCACACAGCGCATAGAGGTTGATTCCGCTGTTAACTCAGGATACTTTAATCGTAAATTTTTCACTTCGTCGATAAATCCATTTTGCAACATTTGTTCAAAACGGTTTGCAATTCTCTCATGCAACACTTTACGATCACTAGGCACTAAAGCAATCTTAAGTAAATGATAAGGTAGCATTTCATGCGTTTGTTTTGCAAATAATGCCGTCATCGTTTGACCAGTGATTTCATATACCTCTAATGCACGTTGTATACGTTGCATATCATTAGGTTTTAAACGTTCTGCTGTTTCAGGATCTATCGTTGCAAGTCGCTCATGCATCGCCGGCCAGCCAACGTTTTCCGCTTCTCTATCCAAGGTTTTTCGCACGGCATCATTAGCCTCAGGCAGGCCGCTCAACCCATTTTCTAGTGCTTTAAAATATAACATCGTCCCGCCAACAAGGATGGGCGTCTTTCCGCGGCGTACGATATCCGTCATCAGGTGCAAGGCATTTTGTCTAAAACTAGCGGCAGAGTAAGCTTCTGTTGGAGGAATAACATCAATTAAATGATGTGGCGCAATGGCTAGCGTTGCAGTATCGGGCTTTGCGGTGCCGATATCCATCCCTTGATAAACTAACGCAGAATCAACACTAATCAGCTCCACAGGCATTGTTTTAGCCAATGCAACGGCAACACTCGTCTTCCCACTGGCAGTAGGCCCCATTAGGAAAATAGCGCTTGGTAAAGTTTTTTGATTCATACTGTCATTTATTGATTGAAGTTATATAATACCGCTAGCATAATACGCATGGTGTGTAACTTTATCACCCTTCTTACATTAAACGCAGTACTGGCGGAGCTAATATGAATCTAGAAAAAGTTGTTTTTGGTTTTTTTATTGTGTTAGCAATGACACTCAATTTTGGGTTCTTTATCGGTGATATAGATAATGTCAGTCACCATCACGTATACGAATTATATGCAGCCATTATTGTCAGCTTAATTGCTACTGTTCTTAAGTTTGGTGACCGCACACAATTAGGGGCCATTCTGCTCTCCACCAGTTTAGCGGCAGATCTGCAGCTTATTACAGCTGCAATCTTATGGGCCGCTATGGAAGGGCAAATGGACAGTGCTCACATGATGGTTTACATCGTTTCCCTTTCTGGCGGCGCACTAATGGCTAACTTTGTATCTGTTATTTTACTGATTTCTGAAACAATTACCCAACGTCGTTAAATCATTCACTTGATCTCGACAGCAAACGCTATAAGCAGACATGAATAGCATTCTCTTTATGATATTGCGGCGCTTACGTCGGCCGCTCATACTCATTATTGTTAGCTTTGCAATTGCCACCATGGGCTTAACACTTATGCCTGGTGTCGACGATAAAGGGCAAGTATGGTACATGACCATATTTGAAGCTTTCTACGTCATTAGCTACACTGCCAGCACCATCGGGTTTGGAGAGGTTCCACACCCATACAGCCAGGCACAACGGTTATGGATGACACTTTCAATTTACTTAACCGTCATCCCTTGGTTCTATGCAGTTGGTAAAATCATCACCCTGCTACAAGATGTTAGCCTACGTCAAGCGGTGACAGCTGAAAGGTTTGCTAATAATGTTAGCAAACTGCAAGAGCCTTTCTTCATCTTATGTAGTTATGGGCAATCGGCAAGTTTGTTAGCTAAAATTCTCGATGAAAAAAATATGCGTGCAGTCATTGTGGAGCAAAATCAAGAACGTTTAAATGAGCTCGAACTTGTCGATAGCAAAAATAGAACGCTAAGTCTTTGCGCTGATGCAAAGCTCCCAGAAAGCTTAATTCGAGCGGGTATTAATAATCCATATTGTAGTGGTGTCGTTACGTTAACTGATAATGATGATGTTAACCTTGCCGTTGCCGTTTCTGCCAAACTCATGAGACCCAATCTATGCGTTATCGCGCGCGCAGACCGTGTAGACATTGCGGCCAACATGGCTTCATTTAGAACCGATCATATTATTAACCCTTACGAGCTCTTTGGTGAACAACTTGCCATGCGGGTACATGCACTTGGTACTTATATTTTGCACCAATGGCTTACTGGTATCCCTGGTGACACTTTGCCACCACCAGAAAATCCACCTAGGGGCCACTGGATTGTTTGTGGCTATGGCCGTTTTGGCAAAGCGGTTGTAGCCAATTTAGAACGCGAGAACTTAACAACGACCATTATTGAAGCAATGCCTGATCTAACAGAGTGCACTCAATGCGTTGTGGGCAGTGGTACCGAAGCTGAAACATTGATAGAAGCCGATATCGAAAATGCTTGCGGTATTGTGGCAGGCACGGACAATGACATCAATAATTTATCAATTGTCATGACGGCGAAAGCATTAAACCCAAAGTTATTCTTAATCGTGCGCAAAAATAACCGAGATAATAGTACGTTATTTAGAAAATTTAGAGCTGATATTACCATGCAGCCTACCGATATTATTGCGCATGAATGCTTAGCACATATGTTAACGCCTCTACTAGCAGAGTTCTTAACGATGGCACGTAGCCAAGATAATCAATGGGCGAATAATTTAATTAGCCAATTAGTCGATGTTGTGGGAGAAACAGTCCCTGAAACATGGGCTGTGACAATCGATGCTAAAAAGGCGTCTGCTGTTAACGAGTACATCGATAGCGGCATGATCGTCAAAATAGAAAATTTAATGTGTGACCCTGTCGACCATGAAAAAGAATTAAAACTAGTCCCTCTTTTACTATTGAGAGATGGCAACTCGACATTAGTGCCCGATAAAGACACCGTGATCGTCTATGGTGATCGCATCTTATTCTGTGGTACCTATGATGCCAAAACTGCCGTACCTTCATATCTAAACAACAGCAGAACATTCAACTATATGATGACCGGGGTAGAAGTGCCCGACAGTGTTATTTGGCGCTGGATAAAAAACATTACCGTCAACTAAATACGGGTTAAAACACTGGTCACTTTGTCACTTTCCTCGCATAAACATTTTATCTAAATCACGCATGCTGACTTGAAACCACGTGGGACGTCCATGGTTACACTGACCTGAGCGCTCGGTCGCCTCCATATCGCGTAACAAAGCATTCATTTCTGGAATCGTTAAACTACGGTTGGCTCTTACTGCGGCATGGCAGGCCATTGTTCCTAATAGCGTATTGCGCTGATCAGTTAACACCCTGCTAGCACCGTACTCACCAAGCTCTCGCAACACATCTCTTGCTAATGAAACGGCATCAGCCTTCTGTAACAATGTTGGTACCGCACGTACAGCCAGTGTCGTAGGAGAAAGCACAGCAATATCAAATCCCAGTTTTTTTAGCGTATCGTCACCACTGGTTAACAGGTTGTTAATTGTGGCAACTTCTAGCCGATCTGCATTAAAACTCACGGGTAACAATAAGGGCTGCATGGCGACTGCTCTGGTATCCAAAGCACTCTTTAAACGTTCATACATGATGCGTTCATGCGCAGCATGCATATCTACTACCACTAAACCTTGTTCATTTTGCGCAAGTACGTAAACACCATGAATCTGTGCAATAGCAAAGCCCAATGGATAGCTGTCCACACCCTCACTACTGTGCAAGGAGCCACTCTTAGCCCCCGCCCCAGTCATTTGGTCAATACTTGATTGGCCCATAGGCATTGCAGGCTCATTAGCCACCCCATGCAACGTTTGATAAGAATCTGTGGATTGATTTGCCGATAGGTTAATTTGTGACTGATGCTGCGGATACTCGACACTTTTTGCCGGTACAAACGGATTATGTAGTGCTTGGCCAGCCGTGACAGCATTAGACTCACCTGTTGGTATCGCCAACACTTTATTAAGTGCATGAAAGACAAATCGATGTATCGACTGGCCATCTCTAAATCGCACTTCAGTCTTGGCGGGATGCACATTCACATCGACAAGATTAGGATCCAAATCCAAAAACAAAACATATGCGGGGTGCCTATCATGATGCATGACATCTTGATAGGCTTGGCGAATCGCATGTGACATCAGCTTGTCACGTACAAAACGTCCATTAACATAGGCGTATTGCGTATCACGACGATGTCGATTAAACGTTGGCTTTGCTACCACGCCCCAAAGACGCAACCCCGCAGCAGTAGTATCAATTTCAATCATCTCAGCAGCGAACCCTGCCCCTAACACCTCTTGAAATCTGTTGTTGGCTTCACCTGCTGCGTAACGACTCACAATCCGCCCATTATGCTCTAATGAAAATGTGATATCTGGCCTTGATAAAGCAATGCGTGTATAGGCCTCTTCACAATGGCCAAACTCAGTCGCTTCTTTTTTAAGAAACTTACGCCTTGCTGGTGTATTAAAGTAAAGATCATTCACTTCAACGATAGTCCCCACATCTAACGCACTGGGTTCTATTGTTGAAACCTCGCTACCATTAGAATAAATAGACCAAGCATGCTGATCATTTTGCGTACGGCTAATCACTTGCGTACGAGAAACTGATGCAATACTGGCCAGCGCTTCCCCGCGAAAGCCTAAACTGGCAACGGCCTCTAGATCTTCTAAGCTTTTAATTTTACTAGTGGCATGCCTTGTTAACGATAACGCCAAATCATCTTTGCCAATGCCAGCACCATTATCTGTCACTTTTAATTGTTTTATTCCACCAAGCATTAAGCTCACCTTGATCTCGCGGCTATTAGCATCCAAGCTGTTTTCCATCAACTCTTTAAGTGCTGCCGCAGGTCTTTCTACTACTTCACCAGCAGCAATTTGGCTAATGAGTTGGTCTGGCAATACATGAATGCTACTCATACAGAAATCACCATAAAGTTAATCAGGGTTTGGTGCAACCACGATGCAGTTACGTCCGGCTACTTTTGCTTTATATAGTGCCTTGTCTGCTCTGGTAATGCTTTTGTCTGCGGAGTCATGAATTTCGTGTTGTGCAATACCAAATGATGCCGTAACCTTCAATTTTTCATTTTCGATGCTATGTATATGCTGCGCTAATGCAAAACGCAAACGCTCCACCAAAATTTGTGCAGCTTCAAGGTCTGTCATCGGTAAGAAAAGTAAAAATTCCTCGCCTCCATACCGTGCAACAATATCGCCTTGCCTCACGCCATTCGTCAATATCCGCGATACCGCTTTAAGCACTTCATCGCCGGCCACATGGCCGTAGTTATCATTCACCTCTTTAAAGTAATCAATATCCATCACAACAAAACAGCAATCCAATTGATACCTTCTAATTTCTGGCAGCTTCTCTTCTACACGCTCAAGAATATAACGGCGATTATACAAACCAGTTAACACATCACGCGCTGCTAACATTTTCAGTTGATCTTGAATGTCCTGTAACTCGAGGTTTCTTTTTACAAAACCCTCATTTGTTTTCTCTATTTTTTCATGTAGTGCTCTTAACTCCTCAACATAGCTATCGTTTAATAGTCTATATTCCACCTGGCCTGAAATGTACTTATTCATCATCCAACCGAACATCAAACTTACAAAAATAAGACCAATCAAACCAAAAAACCACCAACCAAACTCAGAAAAGTTAGTGATAAAGTGCCAGCCTGTCACAGCGCTAGCACCTATTAAAAACCCGACCAACCCTCTAAAAGATGCCGCTTTAGATGATGATGAAATCGCCATGATAATAGCAATGACAACCGCTATTCTATAGTCAGCATCAGCGGGTGTTGATACATCGATTAATATAAAAAATGCTGAGCCCCAAGCTAAGCCGCTTAAGAAATGTAAAAAGTGCTGCCTTTGCTTAAAAAAGCTAATTTTGTAAACAGGCAAGTCTTTACTAAATTCGAATGAGGTATACACCGTATACAGGTTGATAGAAAATATAGAAAC
>JAZGEZ010000081.1:0-7779 GCA_036479055.1 Methylophilaceae bacterium
CACCGTATCTAACGGTCCTAGCTAAACTAGAAAATGTGGAAGTGGTAGCAGAGTTACCAGAAGCCGATGCACCAGTGATGTTGGCGGGTGACTTTAAACTAATGCTTAAAGTTGAGATTGATGTGGCTGCTGAAAAAGAGCGCTTAGGTAAAGAAGTGACGCGCTTAGAAAACGAAATTGCGAAAGCGAATGGCAAGTTGAATAACAAGAACTTTGTCGCTCGAGCACCAGCTGCCGTGGTTGAGCAGGAAAAAGTACGTGTTGCGGGATTTACAGCAAGTTTAGATAAGTTAGCAACACAACTGGCTAAATTAAAATAGAGATAGCATGAATGAGTAGCAAGTATTCAAGCGTACTTTAGGCCTATTATAAGTTAGTCAAGCTAAATTATTCAGCAATACGCTTTTTGATATAAAACGTCAATACACTATCTTGTTCATCCTGCTGTAGTAATTCATGGCCAGTTTGTTTGCAGAAAGCTTCGAAATCTTTGACTGACCCAGGATCAGTTGCCATGATTTTTAAAGTTTTTTCCGCCTCCATGTCACTTAAGCCTTTTTTACAGCGCAAGATAGGTAAAGGGCAATTAAGATTGCGTGCATCAACTTCTTTATCAAATTCCATATTATTTTCTCTTTAAATAATTAAATACATTATTTTTTAGTTGTGAGTGAATAACCTGCTTTATCCCATGCCACTATGCCGCCTACTAAATTATGTACGCCTCTAATCCCTTTGGCAACAGCAAAGTCAGCCGCATGTGCAGACCGTATACCACTATGACAATAAAAAATGACAGTACTTGCTTTTGTTAATTTTTCATACAGCAACGGCAACATTGCAAGCTGGATATGTATTGCGCCTGCTATAACGCCGCGTAGCACCTCATCGTCGTTTCGTACGTCGACAAGTAGCACTTTGTCTTTGTTGAGCAGGCCTAACAATTCAGGTGCCTCAATATCGGAATAGCTTTTCATTTTTAATTCTCATTAATGAGGTATTGTACACATGAAATATGCAATTTAAACAGTCGTTCAGTATATATCTGTTGGCGGGAGCCATTAAAACTTAAGCAGCTATCAATCCCATTCATTGATAATGCATGAAATACAGTTTGCTAGTGATGACATCATTACCTCTATTGGAGTTCTTTATGAATGCTTTACCAAAATGCCCACAATGCAGTTCGGAATATACGTACGAGGATAGAGACTTATATGTTTGCCCAGAATGCGCGCATGAATGGTCGCAAGATACAAGTGGAGTGAGTTTAGACCTAGAATCCGTTGTCAGAGATGCAAATGGTAAGGTGCTAAATGATGGCGATACCATTACGGTAATTAAAGACTTAAAAGTGAAAGGCTCTTCATCTGTTATTAAAGTGGGCACTAAAATTAAGAACATCAGGTTAGTAGATGGCGACCATGATATTGATTGTAAAATTGCTGGGATTGGTGCAATGAAGCTTAAATCTGAATTTGTGAAAAAAGCTTAAGGTATCGATTACTATAAAGCTTCATTAGATGAATCAACATAACTGATATTTCATGGCTTTACTTATCAGTTAGTCATGAATAGTAGGAATGTAAATTAATTAATGTTTTATTGAGATTGGGATGGATTGGCTCATAATAAGTACTTAAATTTTGTTATATTTTTTTGGAGATGGTAATGATACGTTTATCAATGGGTGCAAGTTTATTAGCGCTTGCTTTAACATCAAATATTGCTACTGCAGGGCACGGTTCGTTTAAACCTAAAGCTTATGATAGTTTAGGTAAGTGCTTAGCGGGCGCACTTAAAGCACACGATGGTAAGGTTGTTAAATTAGAATACAAAACAGAAAGAAAAGTGGCTGTTTACGAGTTTGATATTGAAATGGCAGATGGCAAAGCGTGGGAAGTTGAGTGTAGTGTTAAGAACAGTATCTTGCTTGAATTTGAAGAAGAAGTAAAAGCAGATGACCCAAGATTTGTTGCATTAGCGAAAGTGTCTGAGGAGGATGCAAAAGCAACCGCTTTGGCGGCACATCCTGGTAAAGTGATTGAAGTAGAGTATGAGTTGGAGTCAGATGGAAAAGCTTCATATGAGATTGATGTGTTAGAAGCCGACAATGAAGAAATTAAAGTAGAAATAGATGCAACAACAGGTAAGATTGTAGAAGTAGGTTATGAAAGCTACCAAATAGGAAAAGAATAGCGTTAATCGCTTAACATTAGCAAAAAAGCCTTCAAGTGAAGGCTTTTTTGCTATGAAGCACAAAGCTAGCAAGTGTTTGATGTGCATAAGTATGCGATAAAACATAATCTCTTTTATACTATTGAACAATATAGAAAATGAAGAGACGTTTACCCATGGGAATAGAAGCAGATACACAGCCAAAGACAATTTACCTCAAGGACTACGCCCCAGCCCCTTATAAAGTAGAACACGTCAATCTCTATTTTGAACTGCATGAAGATAAGACGGTTGTGAAATCTGAAGTTCACTATCTAAAAAATGCCAAGAGTACTACCAATGATTTGGTATTAAATGGGCAAGATCAAATCATCATCTCGGTTGAAATGAATGGCGTTGCATTTGATGGTTATACGATTGTCGACAATAAGATGATAATCAAAGGTGCCGCTGAGAAGTTTACACTCACGATTACATCAGAAATTGACCCTAGCTCAAACACTGCGCTTGAAGGGTTGTATAAGTCTCAAGGCACCTATTGCACGCAATGCGAGGCAGAAGGTTTTCGTCGCATTACATTTTTCCAAGACCGCCCAGATGTGCTCAGTACATTTTCAGTGCGTATTGAAGCAGATAAAAAGCAATATCCTGTCTTGCTATCAAACGGTAATTTTGGGGACTCTGGTGACCTAGAGGGTGGCCGCCACTTTACAGTATGGAATGACCCTTTTCCTAAGCCATGTTACTTATTTGCTTTAGTGGCTGGAGACTTGGTTCGCACTGAGGATACCTTTGCCACCATGACAGGACGCAGTGTTGATTTACATATTTACGTGCGTGCTGGTGATGAAAGTCAATGTGGCCATGCCATGGAGTCTCTTAAAAAAGCCATGCAATGGGATGAAGAAACTTATGGGCGTGAGTATGAACTCGATTTATTTAATATCGTAGCGGTCAGTGATTTTAATATGGGCGCAATGGAAAACACTTCACTCAATATTTTTAATACGAAGTTAGTGCTTGCACAGCAAGAAACGGCTACGGATGCTGATTTCTTAAGCGTGGAAGGCGTGATCGGACATGAATATTTTCACAACTGGACAGGGAATCGTGTCACTTGCCGTGATTGGTTTCAGCTCTCACTAAAAGAAGGGCTAACCGTCTTCAGAGATCAAGAGTTTAGTGCTGATTTAAATTCACGGGCTGTTCAACGTGTTGATGATGTTGACCGTTTGCGCCGCCTGCAATTTTCAGAAGATGCCAGCCCGTTAGCACACCAAGTGCAGCCAGATAGCTTTATCGAAATCAGCAACTTCTACACCACGACGATTTACGAAAAAGGTGCGGAGATTATCCGTATGCAACAGACCTTATTAGGTAAAGAAGCCTACCGTAAAGCAACAGATTTATATTTTGAGCGTTATGATGGTCACGCCGTTACTTGTGATGACTTTGTTCAATGTATGGCGGATGCATCAGGTCGTGATATGGAACAGTTCTTTTTATGGTACAAGCAAGCAGGCACACCATTGTTAGAAGTGACAACGCACTATGATGGCGATAACAAGCAGTTCACATTGACGTTCAAACAATCGCAACAAGATGGTGCAGGTGAAACGCACCAAAAACCATTGTTGATTCCTGTGGCAGTTGGTTTATTAGATACACAGGGCAATGAAACGCATCCTACGCAAACCCTAGAAATAACAGCACGTGAACAAAGCTTTATATTCGAAGGTGTCACAACATGCCCGGTGCCATCAATCTTGCGTAGCTTTTCTGCACCAGTAAAACTCAGTACGGATTTGAGTGATGATGATTTAAGATTATTACAATTGCACGATACGGATGGTTTTAATCAATGGGAAGCAGGGCAAACATTAGCGCTACGCGCTATTGAATGCATCATGGCAGATAGTGATGCCGGTATTAGTCAGTTTATTGATGATTTTGGTGAGATGATTGCACAAGGGCTAGCGGGTGAAGGCGATAAGGCATTGCTCGCTCGCGCACTCACATTGCCAGCTATTTCTGTTATATCACAATCGCAAGAAGTGATTAACCCAGCTACTATCGATAAAGCCCGTAATCAGATCTTAGTCGCCATTAAACGCGCACATAAAAGCGTATTAGAAAAGCTGTATGAAGCTAATAGTAGTGCCGGCAAATTTTCGCTCACACCAGAGGCGGTGGGTCGTAGAGCGTTACAAAATATCACACTAGCATTACTCACGGCGACGAACGGTACAGGCTGTGCCAGCCGAGCGAAAGCCCATTATGATAACGCTGATAATATGACTGATAGAATTGCAGCATTAGCGAGCCTAGCTGATAGCACCAAGCCGGAGCGTGCAGAAGTGTTTGCTGATTTCTATGAACGATATAAGGACTATCCGCTAGTAGTGGATAAATGGTTTACCATGCAAGCCATGGCAAACCGAGAAGCAATATTTGAAGACTTTGTCATGTTGCGTAATCATGCAGAATTTAATATTAAGAACCCAAACCGAGTACGTTCGCTGTATTCCGTGTTCGCCATTAATAATCCAGTGAAGTTCCATGACCCAAGTGGCAAGGGCTACGCGATTTTAAGAGATGTCATTATCGAGCTCAATGCGATTAATCCGCAAATTGCCTCACGCATGGTGACACCATTACGTGAATGGAAGCGTTATACCCCAGCGTTACAGACGCAGATGAAAGATGCTTTGCAAGCTATTTTAGAAACGCCGAATTTATCCAATGATGTGTTTGAGCTGGTGAATAAATGCTTGGATGGGTAAAAGGTAAATCTGGAATATAGTAGAAGCCACAGATGATGTGTTCCCAGGCTTAAAAGCTAGGCGTATTAAAGCTATGCTTGAACATCTCCTAACGGTCTTGGAGGCAGCGGAAAACTGATAATCCCTTTTTCTTGGTGATTGCTAAAAAATGCATTATCTGGTTTTGCAAACAATGTTTGCGCAAAATAAGCGGCTAACTCTCCACGTTCGGTAAGCCTTCTTAGCATTAAATGGGGTAGCCTTTCTGCTTTTATCTCAACTGCAACTTCTTTGCCCTTGCAGGCTTTGGCGAAAAACCTTGCAAGTTTCTGGTCTCGCTTATTGTGGGCGGCGTAGCTGATGATGACGTTTTCACAATGGCCTTTTCTTAGCACCTGCCGTGTGGTCATTATTTTGTCTAAATTAATAAGAGGGTGCTTTTTTTTGTGAAAGCGGCCAGCAATGCTCAGCGCAATTTCGGCTTGCAACAAATAGCCGAGGGCAATAGCAGGGAAACTGCCAGCACTAAAACCTAGCGTGCGAATATGTTGGTATTGTTGAAACCATGCTTGCTGACGTAGCCATTGCGCTTGTTGCTTGAGTTTTCGACCGAAAGGCAATGTGCCGAATTGATAACCACCGCCCTCTTCTGCTGAAATCATGAGTAGGTCATATTTCGCAGCATCAATGTGCTGTAATAATACCGCATTAGGCATCATCAGATGGCGGACGTCTCTGGGAGGAAAACCAATCAAAAGGGTTTTTTCTGGACGACCTGTCGGACTAGAAAACAAGCTGATCTTTGGCGTAATACGCTGCAAACCAAAGGGTTCTGGCGTGCTTTTTCCACTATTGAGCATCAAGTGCTTGGTGTCATTTAGCCAAAAAGAGAGTGCTGCTTGAAATTTTTCAGCTGTCGAGTGCGCTAGCAACTGGCCTTTGTCATGGGCCTGATCTAAATACGCGATATCAAGCGGAGTTAATCGATGTTCTAGTTTGGCCAAGGTTTGATTGAGTTGCGCGACCGTTTCACAATATGTGCAAAGACGCTGGATAAAACGCACAATATACGGTGTAGATTCATGGACACTTTTTACATGGCTGAAAGTTGCTTGCGAAACGTGAGGCAGTTGTTGCACATTTGATGTTTCGGCGAGCGTTAATACCCGAGACGCCAGTTTCCCCAGCGTGCGAAACCTTGTCAACTCTTGTGGCGAGATGACAATGTCATAGTTGGTTTCTAGTGCAACTAACAGGTTCATGCGAGCCAGAGAATCCATGTCCAATTTACGAAAAGACAGGTCTCTTTTATTTTCTATAAAGTCTTTTATTAGCGAAGAGCTAACGTTTTTTACTAATTGTTCATCAAGTAAGTTGATCAGCTTCTCTCTAATTTGGTCACTCTTTTCAGTTAGTTTTGATGCCTCTATCCGTGAAACCTTCCCTGATAGGGTGGTGGGGATTTTATCGACAAAGGTGTAATGTCTAGGGCTGCGAACGCCAGCTTGTTTCCGAACGAAATTTTTTAGCGCTTGCAAGTCAGGCCTCAACGCTGGGTTAAAAACAACTAATGCGGTGGGAATGTTGCCATGGGTAGCAGATGGTTTAGGAATGACAACGGCATCAGTCACACCTGGGAATTGGCGAATCACTGATTCTATCTCTTGTGGATAAATGTTCATGCTATTAAAAGTGAACATATCATCAGAGCGCCCACATAAATGGATGCGTTGTTGCGTATCGAGGTAGGCCATATCTCCCGTGTAAAACCAGCCGTTCTCCAGTCGCTGGGCAGTGAGTTCAGGTTTGTCATGATAACCACGAAATAGACCTTTACAGCGAATGGCAACTTCACCACGCTCACCTTGCTTGAGAGGCTTTCGCTGGGCATCGATGCAACGAACCTCAATGCCTGATAACGCACGGCCAACACTTTCGCCTGCCTCACTATCATCTGAATCTGTAAAAGCGATAGCGCCAGTTTCGGTGGTGCCATATCCTGCTTGTAAGTTAGGCGTTATATTTTCTCGCAAAGCGGCTCGCAACGACTGTGGTATATGAGAGCCACCTAATTTAAGTCGAATGCCAGCTAATTGATGAATATCAGGCTGATTGAGGAGTTCTTGCGCCTGAAAAGAGGAAACATGCATCACGTTCACGTTGAGAGTGCGACATTCCTTAACAACGATGTCTAATTTCCCACTAAGAAAGATATTACTTGCGCCGGCAGCTAAGCAGTATAAACGGTGGCGTTTGGCAAAGTTATGCTCCATAGAGGCGAGGCAAGTAAATCGTTCTTGTCTCGAACCAATATGACGATGCGCTTGTTCGACCAAGTCACTGTCATAATGAACAACCAGTTTAGGCTCGCCCGTTGTGCCTGAGGTGGAAAATAGTAAGCGAGCCATGGAAGCCGGTTTTTCAGCGGAGGATAAATTCGTAAGGTCGTTCTGATACTCAAGGTCTAACGCCATAGTGCTATCAAGAACATCAGTCACGCCACTATATTCGATTACTGTTTTGTGCGCCTCTGTTCCTTCATAAGAGGGTAGAGTGCATGATGTTGCGCCGATATAGGTTGTGGCAAGACATAGCATGAGATGCTGTGCATCATCAGCACAATTAATCCCGATGACGGATGTTGAAGTAATACCGATGTTCCTTAATGATGCCGCCTGTGTGATAACTCGACCGGCCAGCTGGTTATAAGTCAATGTAAAACTCGGGGTGACTACCGCATCATGTAGGGGTGTTGCTTGAGCGTAATGAAATAAACGCCCAATGAGCGAGTTAGTGACGGGGTGTTCGATGTTGGCATTGTGTTGATTTTGCATTGGCA
>JAZGEZ010000082.1:0-6107 GCA_036479055.1 Methylophilaceae bacterium
GGTCAAGGCCAACATCATCAGCTACTTGAGCCTTCTCTTCACGCATTTTATGTTGAATGGATTTGAGCCAATCGACTTCGGCACGCAATTGTGGGGATGAGGAAATCGCACGTTCAATTTCTTGTGTGCTCTCTGCATCTAGCGTGCCATTTATGTACCAAGGTAAATGTGCCCGAATATGCTGTAACTTTTCGCTTTCACTTTCAGTCATGTGTTTTTACTCCAGCTAAGTTGCTTTTCAATACACTCTCGCATTTTTCGGCGTGCATGAAACATACGTGTTTTAATCGTATTCTCTGGACACTGCTGTATCTCTGCAATGTCGGCTAAACCTAATTCTTCAAAAAAAACCAAATGCATACATTCACGTTGATCATCTGGCAACGTTTCAAGACATTGTGAGACATGTTTAGCTTCTTGTTTTTCAGCAATCTGTTCAAAAGCGCTTGGTGATGGGTCTTTAATGGCATTTGTTTCTTCATCTATTTCCTGCATCCCCTTTAAGCCTTTTTGCCGCATCTTATCGAGGATTTTGTATCTAGCAATCCCAAGTATCCAAGTACTGACTTTTGATTGACCAGCAAAACGATCCGCATTTTTCCAAACTTCAAACATTGTCTCTACTACAACTTCCTCTGCTACTTGTGGTGTCGATAATCGACGTAATGCAAACGCGTAAATTCTTCGACTAAGTTTGCGGTAAAGCACGTTCATTGCTTTCTCGTCGCCCTTAATGATGGCGTTTAGCAATGCTAAATGTTCTTTATTTTCTTGTTCTGTCAATAATGAAATTGAGGGCAATTTACTTGGCCTTTGCAATTGAGTCGGACATTGTTAGAAGAAGGTTCATATTAATGAAAAACAATCCTCATAATTTGGTATTGCAAATATGTACTCCGCACGGTAGATTATATAGCTATATAGAATAATGGTATATTAAGCGTAGTTTTCAGGGTTAAGGGCGCATTTGCCAATTTGAACTACATTATTAACTTAAGTATTTAAGAGATGGCAGGGGATGTTGTTGTTAAATAACAGTAAAAGCATTGCGTGGCTCTTTTGTAGTATTTTTTTAGTAACTGCTTCAGTGCATGCTGAAGAGTCCAAAAATGAGGCTAACCAAGAAGTGCTTGATGCATGGCAGGAGGTTAGCGGACAGTCTGGCGAAATTTCAGAAGAAAATGATGGCACCATCGAGTGGCATGGTCAAGCAACTCAAGATATATATCATGTAGACGTAGAATCTTCGCAACCGGGCAATACACTTTCCGGATTAGATGAAGGTAATTTTTCAACTACTCGTTTACAGGGTGATTTGCGATATAATGAGGTGAGCGGCGCAGTCAATTATATCCAAGGCGGCGTTAGTCTAAGTAATGATGAAGCGTTGCAAAGCTTATATCGTAGTCAAGTCACTAACATTCAATTTGGCCGGGTGGCAAATGATTATCAACTAGCCGCTGGTGATGTCGTTGCCGACTTTTCAAAGATTGGTTCAAGTCTAGGCTTAAGAGGGCTATATGCCTCTAAACAAAAGAATGCGTTCACGGTCGCTGGTTATGCAGGAACCGTTGCTACTAGTTGGGAATCATTATTCAACCGATCTACAATTACTGGCCAGCCAGCACGCAATCAATATTTGCGAGATGTTATAGGCACTAAAGTTAGTTACGCAGTAGATCAAAACTGGTCCGTTTTTGGGACTGGGCAAACTTTTTCTGACCGTGAATCCAGTCTAGATGATGCGCTAAGTGCTTTTACGTTTAGTGAAAGCGGTGTCACAGGGACTGCTGGTGTTTCTTACCAAGATGAGAAAGCCTCTTTTTCTGTTGAACTTGGTACAAGTCGAGTTAGTTATGATGCTGAAGGCGCTGATGATGCAAGTGATACCGCTGTGATTGTCGACGCTGCTTATGCTTGGCAACAGGTTAATGTTCAAGCTGGATACCACCATTTGGGTACAAGGTATACATCCTTATCACAAAATGTTCTTTCAGGGGTGCGTGAAGGCTTTGTGAGTGGACAATGGTTTATTACCCCTAACCTTACGTATGGCGGAGATGTGCGTCATGCGGACAGCCGCATTAGCAATATTTTTGATCAGAAAAGCCCGCTTAGTTCACTCTATTCGCTTACTAATTGGCTAACTTATTCTGTTTCTAGTTTGCCTGGCTTGAGTGTGAGTGTGCAAGATACGCGCAACTGGGGAAACATTAAAGGGGTTGATGCAAAAAACCAAAACTCAAGGACTGAGTTAAGCACGTCCTACGCTAACCAACATTATTCAGCAAGTATTGCATTATCCAACCAAAAGGAAAAGAATCGAGCATCATCATTGTCAAATAGCACGACAGATGGTGTGCAAGTCTCATTGGGACGGCAAATTTTAACAGGTGAATTGTTAATGATGCCGACTGTATCGGGAAATGCACAACTTTATGGAGGCTATCAGCAGCAGCGTATTGCGAATGGTACGGAGACAACGACTGGGAATCAAGGTGTGGCGATGAATATGGGGTCAAAAAATATTGGCCAATGGCAAGTTTCATTGACGAACCAAGATACTAGTCAACCAAATGGTGCCCCAACGCTTAATACCAAAAGTATTTATTTTGATTGGACAAAAGTAATTGCCGAAGTGTTTTCTATTAAGGCTTACCTGAGTAACAACTATATTAACCACGGGGATAGCACTAAAAGAGTGGATGAAAAAACTTTTGGACTGCAAGGTGATTATCAATGGTAAGTCATCATCAGTCATTAAGCTGTATTAAATTGAACCATTGGTCTTTGTGTGCAGACTTAGCTAATACACAGAGATTATTTTCGTGAGAACGGGTATGTTGAAAACTGGACTATTAATTATTTTTTTACTAATGACTACGCCTGTTTGGGCATTTGGGGTTGTGGAGAACGTTGTTGGAAATGCTTCTGCTCTGAATCAAGAGGGCGATGCAAGATCGTTAGTCAAAGGTAGAAAGCTTGAGTCGCGCGAAACGATAATGACAGAAGAAGGCGCAGAGGTGTTAATCAAAACAAATGATTATGGCCTCCTTCTTCTTAAGCCGAATTCCAAGTTATACATAGCGTCCTATTATATGGGCGGCAGTAAAAGCCAACTTGTTGTGCGGTTACTAAAAGGTAGTGTCTATGGTGAAACAGGGCGGATTGGTCATCAATCGGATGCTAAAAACTATCGATTGCTGACTTCTAACGCAGACATCAAGTTTAATGGTGCGCAATACCATGTTGCGTTGAAAACTGTGTCAACAAGGTTAAATACTTATGTGAAAGTTGATAAAGGGCATGCTAAGTTAAGTAGTCGGAACATTAGCTTAACAATTGTAGAGCAGCAGCTTGGGGTGGCGACAGGTAGCGAAGCGCCTCACCTTTTAGTATTGACGCCTGATGACTTGTTTGCTGCATCAAAACTAAATGCGGAGCAGCAACAGCTCAGTGAAAAAAATGCAAAAAAGGTGGCTGCAGCTTTTTCTCGCGTTAGTAAAGTAAAGGCTGACGATAAAATAGCTAGTAATTGTGTAGCAGATAGCCCTGCACAAAAGGTGCTAGATGCGTTTGTTAAGGCTTATGAACGTGGGGATGTTGCCTATATTCAACGGCGCTTAGATCCTTCTATGATTGGTTATGGTGCATTATTGAATAGCATGATGAAGGATGTGAACGTACAAAAACAAACGCGCTTTTTAATCCAGAACAAGAATGTTCAGTGCGGGCCTAATTTGGCTGTTGTTAATTTTAGTTGGGAAAAACGTTACTTAGACTTGCTGACCTTTAGGCCCCGCTTACAAACCGGACAAGCTGCAGTTCTGACGCATTTTAAGGCTGGGGAATGGAAGCTGAGCGGCATTACTGGAGATAACCCGTTTGCGCCCACCTTAAATAAACCGACGACACTCGTTGTGACACCTAGAACAGCTAATTTGGGTGCTATAGGAACAGGGATTGTGCCTGTATCTAGCCAAATTACGTTGGTTAGTGAGAGTTTGGCTGGTGCAGGCGTGATTCAAGTGCAGGCTAGAACAAGTAGTGGGGATACTGAAACGATTAGTTTGAAGGAATCACAGCTTGGCGTATTTATTAAAAATGACTTTAATGTTATGCAAGGTGTGTTAGCGTCAAATGATGGCGTACTGCATGTTCTTGTGAATGGCGCAACGACAACGATTACATTTAAATATAGCAATCTTAAAACTGGCGTGGTGGCGAGTAGCTTTATTAGGTTGATTGCATTTTGATTTAAGTTGCTACATATTTTTAAGCTTTTTAAGACGGATATCAACCAAAAACCTTTAAGATGCGTTAGTAGGCGTATTAACAAATTAAATTGAGTGAAAATTATGCATAACTTATTAAGTATCTTGTTTGTCTTGGTTTTAGCTGGTTGTGCCACGATGATGGGCGATCGTACAGTTAATGTGACTGGGGATCAAATTGCACAGAAATTAAATGAGAAATTGGCGATACCTATTCAGTTGCTAAAAGTATTTGATGTCAATTTATCGAATTCTCTAGTGACTTTCGATCAGGCCAGTGGCCGTATGACAACCACGATGGATACTAATCTTTCTAGTCAGTTGTTTGATCAATCGTTAGCTGGCAAACTAGGTATTTCAGGTAAGTTGCGCTTTGATCCTGTGAAGAATGCTGTTGTGTTGGATGAGCCTAAGATTGAAAGCCTTAACTTTGATGGGCCTGATGCTAAATTCAATGATTTATTGACAGCATTAGCGAAAACCGTTGGCGGTGAAATGCTGGACGGCCTAACACTTTACACTGTCAAACCAGAAGATTTAAAAGTGGGGAATACTCAATACACGCCTAAAGAGATGGTCGTCACTAATAATGGGTTGCAGTTAACGCTTAGTCCTCAATAGTGTTGTTGCTGCGTTTTAGTGCCTTTTTTTGCTTCATGGCAAGATAGTTGGCTCGTCTTCCCCGTATAAAGTGAATTGGGAACAGCAGTACTAATCCACACCCGATTACCCAATGCACCCATAACGCAGCTTCGCGCGTATCAGCACCATAATATAAAAATAACCCAGAGATTAATAACAAGCTCATGGTGATGACCATGAGACTTCCTGTTGTTTTGTTACGTTTTTTTTTCCATCCGGCTTTGATATGTGTCGGTATGACTGCACCAAATAGTAAGGCAAAAATATAAGATGAAATGCCGTGAGTGATTAATAAGTTATATTTTTTTAGGGGCAAAGGCATGATTTGGAATTCTTGTGCCAATAGATAGAGCACCCCTGAAAGCGCACAAATAATAAAAATTGTATGCGTGCTGAATGACTGCCAAAAAGGCATGCGGGCTGTACGGTTTCTATTTTTATATAACATGGTTTTATAAAGCGATAGTTTAGTCAGTCTGTCTTAAAGCGATATCATACAATGGTTGCGCTGCTATGCCGCGTTTTTATAAGAGCAATGCTGCTGCGACGTTACGCCCTTCACTCATTAAAATATTGTAAGTTCTGCAAGCGGCGTCAGTACGCATACACTCTACCGCAATGTTTTTTTCTGCTAGGCTGGCCGTTAGCTTTGGGTGTACAAAACGATGCGTACTGCCAGTGCCTAGTAATACCACCTCTGGTTTCAATGAAAGCAATTGAGTGAAGTGTGCTTCCGTTAAGCTTTCAAAGTTCTTTGCAGACCAATCTAGTATGAGCTTTTCTGCCATGACGATGATTTGTTGCTCATAACGCTGTTTGTTGATCTCTATATAGCCGACGCCATAGCCTGTAATTAGGTTGTTGTTCTCTGCCTGCGTAAGATGCAATTTCATATTGTTTATTTTAACCAAATTCCCTTTTTTATTCCGCTTTTCTTTCACTGGCAGTGTCTTTATTCTAAATGTTAACTAAGGCGTTAAATTGAAGCATCATCATTGTTATGTTGCATTACTGTTACCGTTTACTTGCCATTATCTTTCCATGTAGCTGGTTAACTCCCTTCAAATTCCAAGAGTTTCATTGCCTGCATGGGTACTGACAAGGTAAACTAACACCTTTTAAATAAAGGTGGTTTTAATTAACCGCCAGTAGCATTGCTATAATGCTGTTGAAACTATGAAAACACCCACC
>JAZGEZ010000083.1:0-9903 GCA_036479055.1 Methylophilaceae bacterium
AGGTAGAGTCTAACTTCAACCCAAAAGCCACCTCGCCGAAAAATGCGCAGGGCCTAATGCAGCTGATTCCAGCAACCGCAAAACGGTTTCATGTAAAAAACCCTTACAATCCTGAAGATAATATCAAAGGTGGATTAGCCTATTTACAATGGCTGATGGCTTATTTTGAGGGTGATGTGAGATTGGTAGCAGCGGCTTACAATGCGGGTGAAGGTGCAGTCAATAAATACAAAGGCATACCTCCATATCGTGAAACTAGAAATTATGTCAGAAAAATTTATAAGCTTTATAGGAAATCTTACCACCCTTTCCGAGAAGACTTACTAATAGGAAAGCGATCAGAAATTATTCGAGTTTCGAGCAACAACTAAGCTTATTTTCAGAAGCACGTTGATACGTTACGTAACTAAAAGCCATCCCTTCTTCATTATCATGGCGTACACGGGATAGCTCTCGCCAATCAGTTAAATCAAAAGCGGGTAAATAAGCATCCCCTTCAAAATCGGCGTGCACTTCTGTTACATAGAGCTTATCTGCAAGTGGTAAACCTATTTTATACAACTCTGCCCCGCCAATTAAAAAAGCTTCTTCATCTACACGAGCAACATCAAGTGCTTGTTCTAAACTATTAGCGATGACAGCACCTTCGACGTGATACTGTTTATTACGGGTCACAATAACGGTTGTACGTCCAGGCAACAACCTACCCAAAGACTCATATGTTTTACGGCCCATGATAATATGGTGACCCATGGTTAGCGCTTTAAAACGTTTTAAATCTTCAGGCAAGTGCCAAGGCAATGTATTGTTAACACCAATAACGTTATCATTAGCAATTGCGACAATAATAGAAAGTTGACTCATACATCTATTATACTGGATGTTTGGTTAGCAATAATTTAGACCCCTTATGCGTATTCGTTACCCAGACTCATTTTTGACGCTGTTACTAATTGGTTTTGCCTGTGCGATTTTGCCGCTTTTATGGGCTTTTACAAATGCAAATATAGCCTTTGG
This sequence comes from Methylophilaceae bacterium, assembly GCA_036479055.1. Classification (GTDB taxonomy): domain Bacteria; phylum Pseudomonadota; class Gammaproteobacteria; order Burkholderiales; family Methylophilaceae. The sequence continues at coordinate 1,018 of JAZGEZ010000083.1, forward strand.
TAACTTGTCAGAACGAAGCGAGGCAACTATTTCCCAAGCAGTTGAAACGACTAGGCTTAGCCGTGAGCTACAGGAAAAGGCTAGCTTAATGGAGCGTAGTGCACGTCAATATTTTGTATTAAAAGATGCTTTACTATTTAAAAACTACCAACAGGCCAATACTGAATTTGAAACGACGATTTCAACCCTGTTGGCATACACGAGCAATGTACCACTAGAAAAAGAAATCAATGGTTTGCGCCAACAAAGCGAGTTAATGCACCAATCTATAATTAAGAACAAAAATAAACAACTTGATGATTTGATGTTTCTAAATACATTTAGTCAACTAACAACACAAATAGAACATATTATTCAGGAAAATAATGTGGCCATTGACACGGCATCGTCTACACTCGCAGCTGAAGCAAGAAAAAAACAAAAGAACTTATTCTTGCAAAGTCTAGTACTGATACCGCTCACTTTATTAATAGCAGGTATTATTACATTCTTGTTAGCAAGGCCCATTCGCCGAATGGATACTGCAATTAGCAGCCTAGGTAAGGGCCGCTATGAAGAGCCTATTTCAATTGATGGTCCTGGGGATTTACGTGTATTAGGTAGGCGCCTAGATTGGTTGAGAACTGAACTTAAAGATCTCAATGCTCAAAAACAACAGTTCTTACGTCATGTTTCTCATGAATTAAAAACCCCACTTACCGCAATCAGAGAAGCCACTGAGTTATTACACGATGGCATCGGTGGCGCACTATCAGGTCAGCAGGCTGAGATTGTCCAAATTACCCGTGACAATAGTATTCGCTTGCAGAAAATGATAGAAAATCTGCTTAATTACACCAAAGTAGAATCTATACAACCTAAATCTAAACTACAGTCCTTAGATTTAGCGGTGCTGATTAACAAAGTGCTTAATGCACATGCGCTCAGCATTACCAATAAAAAGTTGAATATTAAACTTAATTTAAATATCGGCAACAAAATGTTTTCGAATGAAGAAAAACTTTTCATTATTTTAGATAATTTGATCTCAAATGCAGTGAACTATACCCCTGAATCAGGTCAAATTGAGATAATCACAAACATTGAAAAAAACTGGTTTATGATTGATGTTATGGACAATGGACCGGGCTTAGAAAAAGAAGATTTTGAAAAAGTATTTGACCCATTTTACCGAGGCCGTACAGTTAATAATGGACTGATTAATGGCAGTGGTTTGGGCTTAACCATTGTAAAAGATATCGTTGAAACACTAGATGGAAATATCAACCTTTTGCCTTCAGAGAAAGGAGCTCATTTTAATGTGCGCCTACCTAAAAATAATACTGAACCGATGGAGACTTAATGCAAATTAGAAAACTAATCCTTTTAGCTGTTTACACAAGCGTTTTATCTGCTTGTTCCGCTACGGCAGCGACTGCTGTAACTACGCCTGTAGTACCCAGCAATAAGGATTCAAACAACAGTGGTATAACATTTTCTCCGATTGCTCACGCACATACAGCTGAGTTGCTAGAGTTTATTGCAGCCTATGCAGACCTAGCCCATGAAAAACAAAAAATCACTTACTTAGAGGTGATGCAAAAACTTGCTAAGAATAAAGAGGAGATCAATCTTAGAATTAAACATGCTGCAATGCTCTCATTACCCAGTAGTTATGCGCGTGACATCAAAACCGCACAAAAAATGTTACAAGCTTTATTGGAAGATGATGAGCTGAATGATTCCAATGCAAGCTTAGTGAATATACTATATACCTTTACACTTGATCTTAATAAGCAATCACATAAAGTGAGAGAACTTGCAAAAAAGAATGATGGCTTAAAGCAAAAAAATAAAGCATTGGTACAAAAGCTAAATGATTTGAAAGACATTGAAAAAACCATGATAGAGCGCAACGCTCAAACGAACAAAAAACCTTAACCCATGGATAAGTTAACCATTCTAGTCGTCGATGATGACCAAGACATTCTCAAATTAATCAGCATGCGGCTTGATGCTGCTGGTTATAGTACGATTGCCGCAAGCGATGGTGAGCAAGCAATGTCAGTAATAGCATTAAAACGACCAGATCTTATTGTGAGTGATTTACGTATGCCGGCAATGGATGGCATGGCACTGTTAGATGCCGTTCATAAACGTCACCCTACTTTGCCGATGATTATATTAACCGCCCATGGATCCATCCCAGATGCCGTGCATGCAACGCAACATGGTGCATATAGCTTTTTAACCAAGCCTTTTGAGAGCCAGGAGCTATTACAACTTGTTGCCTCTGCATTGCGGATAAGCGGATCACAAGGGCTGCTTAACATTAATGACGATTCAGCAGATTGGCGCAATGCAATATTAACGCGCAGTCCTCAGATGGAAAATTTGCTCGGCCAAGCTAAGTTAGTTGCCATGACCGATGCTAGCGTTTTTATTCAAGGTGAGAGCGGCTCGGGGAAAGAGCTTTTAGCACGTGCAATTCATCACGCAAGCATTCGCAACCAAAAACCTTTTGTCGCTATTAACTGCGGTGCCATTCCTGAAAACTTATTAGAATCTGAATTATTTGGCCATCACAAAGGGGCTTTCACAGGTGCCGTGGGCAATCACATAGGCTTGTTTGAGAGTGCTGATGGCGGCACACTGTTTCTTGATGAAATTGGTGATATGCCACAAGCATTACAGGTAAAAGTCTTACGTGCACTTCAGGAACGCATTATCCGTCCTGTAGGCAGCACTAAGGATGTTAATATTGACGTGAGGATCATCTCAGCAACACACCGAGATTTGACAGAAGAAATGCGTGAAGGTCGTTTCCGCGAAGACTTGTTTTACCGCATCAACGTCGTAAGCTTAGAAATTCCTTCTTTAGCAAACCGTAGAGAAGACATTAGCTTGCTTGCAAACCACTTTATTTCAACCTTCAACAAAAAATATAATAAGAAAATAAAAAGCTTTGCGCCTGAAGCGCTAGAAATGCTTATTTCTGCTGAGTGGCCAGGCAATGTAAGGCAATTACAAAACGTGATTGAACAAACAATCGTACTCGCAACGACACAGATTATCACTCTTAATTTATTAGAAAAAGCATTACAAGAAACATCAAATACGATTATTCCTTTAGATGTCGCTAAACAACAATTCGAACAAAACTACCTAATTAACATTCTCAAAGCGACACAAGGTAATGTTGCACAAGCCTCAAAACTAGCAAACCGCAATAGAACCGAATTTTATCGGCTATTAGAACGTCATCAAATTCAGCCAAACTCTTTTAAAAACAAAGATATAGACTAGACTTTAACTACTGTCGTTATTTAGCGACAAAATTTATCCTTTATATTCATACAGTTGCATATTCAAGCTGCATTAATGTCGCCTCTTAACGACATTAAGTTACAAGTCAAATGCACATAATTCTTATAAGTGATTGATTTTAATAGACTATAAAAGTTGGCATGATACTCGCTAATATATACTCGTAATCAAAAGTTACACTTAATATAAATTAATGATGAGGAGTAGTATATGAAGTCCATTCATTCAAACAAGTCAATCAACACAATGCTTACAAGCGTTGCTGGATTGCTTTTCTTAGCGGTAAACACAGTTGCTATTGCTGATAGCAAAGAAGCGGTTAAAGCTGAAGTTAAAGATCCAAAAGCGATTACTAAAGTAGTTGCTGAGGCACCTAAAAATACAGGCTTTAAAGCTTTAGATGGTAATAGTGACGGAAAAATCTCTTTAAAAGAGGCTGTTAAGGATCCTGTTTTAGCAGAGAAATTTAATGCTACGGATGCTAACCATGATGGTGCTATCACAGCTGAAGAATATGCGATGTATACATCAAAAACTGAGAAGCCTACAGCAGTTAATTAATAATAATATTTCGTTATTTGTGACTTCCCCCCTGAAAGTCACAATTGTAGACTGCCTGACCAAAAGTTTGGCAGTCTTTTTTTATCTACGTTTTGTGTCTAAACCTAAACTGCAACGGCGCCTTTAATTAAGGGGTAAGGATCATAGTTCTCAAGCGTAAAGTCTTCATATTTAAATGCAAAAATCTCATGTACATCAGCATTAATAAGCATTGTTGGCAACGCTTTAGGCGTTCTAGAAAGCTGTTCTTTTACTTGTTCCATGTGATTGGAATATATGTGTGCATCACCAAGCGTATGGACAAAATCACCTAGTTGCAAATTACAGACTTTCGCCACCATCATGGTGAGTAATGCATAAGAGGCAATATTGAACGGGACGCCTAAAAAGATATCGGCACTACGTTGATAAAGCTGACAAGATAACTTACCATCAGCCACATAGAATTGAAAAAATGCATGGCATGGTGGCAACTTCATTTGATCTACATCAGCAACATTCCAGGCAGAGACAATAAGGCGGCGAGAGTCGGGGTTGCTTTTAATGCTATTAATAACGCGTGCAACCTGATCAATATGTGTGCCATCAGGCTTGGGCCAATTACGCCATTGGTAACCATATACAGGACCTAAATTTCCATTCTCATCGGCCCACTCATCCCAAATCCGCACGCCATTTTCTTTAAGGTATTTGATATTGGTACTGCCTTGTAGAAACCAAAGCAATTCATGAATAATGGATTTTAAATGAACCTTTTTAGTCGTCAGCAAAGGAAATCCTTCTGCCAAATTAAAGCGCATTTGATAACCGAATACTGACGTCGTGCCAGTGCCAGTACGGTCTTCTTTAAGGCTTCCATGCTTAAGTACATGTTCTAGTAATACGTGATATTGTCTCATTCGTTTTAAGTTACCGATTTAGCTATAAAGTCTTTAATGCTGGCTGCGTTAGCATTCATAATTGTAAACTTTTGTGGTAAGTCTTCAATTCCTTGCAAACTCTCTGGACGTGATGGCACCTCCCCTAACGCTTCAACTAGTGCATCTTCAAACTTAGCCGGCAATGCAGTTTCAAGCACAATCATTGGCTTAGTTGTATCTTTACACTCCAATGCTACTTTTATGCCATCAGCCGTGTGCGTATCGACAACAACACCATATTTTGCATTAGTCGCACGTATGGTTTGCATGCGTGCTACGTGATTACTACTACCAGACACAAAACCAAAGGCTTTCACTTTGTCCATTAGTTCTTTGATATCAAATGCACCGCCTTGGTCAACCTTGCGCCAAAGCTCACTTACTTTTTCCCCATCTTGATTGAGCAGGTCAAAAATAAAGCGCTCAAAATTAGATGCTTTACTAATATCCATTGAAGGGCTAGAGGTATGAAAAGTATTAGCCGACCCGCGTGGGCGGTAAACGCCTGTTTTGAAAAACTCATCTAAAACGTCATTCTCGTTAGTAGCGACAACAAGTTTATCGATGGGCAAACCCATCATGCGTGCAATATGGCCAGCACACACGTTACCAAAGTTACCTGATGGCACGGTAAAATCCACTTGCTGTGTATTGTTTTTTGTCACGGTAAAATAACCCTTAAAGTAGTAAATCACTTGCGCAACAATACGGCCCCAATTAATAGAATTTACTGCACCGATTTTATACTTGGTTTTAAAATCAGCATCATTAGAAACTGCTTTCACCATATCTTGGCAGTCATCAAAAACACCTTCTACTGCGATATTGAAAATATTGTCATCTTCCAAGCTAAACATTTGCGCAGTTTGAAAGCGGCTCATTTTCTTGTGTGGTGATAACATAAATACACGTACACCTTTTTTTCCTCGCATCGCATACTCAGCTGCTGAACCAGTATCGCCCGATGTTGCTCCCAAAATATTGGTAGTCTCCCCTTTTGCAGCCAGTACATATTCAAATAAGTTACCTAACAACTGCATTGCCATATCTTTAAAAGCAAGTGTTGGTCCATTTGATAATGAAAGTATATAGAGGTTTTCTTCTAGTTTCAGTGTTGGCGTAATATCTTCAGCATCTTGTCCATTACGAGCAAACCCATAAATATCTGCCGTATAAGTCTTATCAATAATGCCGCGCAAATCGGCTGCAGGAATATCATCTACATCAATTAAGCGCGAAAGAATAGCAAATGCCAAATCACGATAATTCATATTACGCATATTGGTTAAATCGGTGTCATTGAATTGGGGGTAAGTTTCCGGCAAATACAATCCGCCATCAGGAGCTAACCCACCAAGTAACACCTCACTAAAACTTAAAGCAGGAGAACGCCCGCGAGTACTTATATATTTCATTGCTAGCCTAATGCTTCCATCCGTAATTTAATAATATCGCCTTCTATCGCTGACAACGTTTCCATTTCAGTTATCGCTGCATTCATATTTTTTTCAATAGTTGCATGCGTCAAAATAACCACATCAGCTTCTGCTTTGCCGGCGGCAGGTTCTTTTTGAATCATGGCATCAATAGAAATAGATCGGTCACCTAAAATCCTAGTCACTTCGGCAATAGCACCAGGTTTATCACTCGCGCGCACTCTTAGGTAATAAGCACTTTCCACCGCTTCGATGGGTAATACGTCTAAGTCTCTTACTTGGTCTGGCTGGTAACCTAATGCAGGTGCACGTTGCATTTCTGTTGTGCCAATTGAACGTGCAACATCCAATAAATCGGCAACCACAGCACTTGCCGTAGGCTCTGCCCCTGCCCCTGCACCGTAGTATAGCGTTGGGCCAACAGCATCCCCTTGCACAAGAACGGCATTCATCGCACCATCAACATTTGCAACAAGCCGTTTTTCAGGAATCAATGTTGGATGCACACGTAATTCAACACCTTTATCTGTACGTTTAGTAATACCTAATAATTTAACGGTATAACCTAACTCTTCAGCATACTTAATATCTGCCTGCTCTAATTTCGTAATACCTTCTGTATAGGCTTCATCAAATTTCAGTGGCATACCAAAAGCAATCGAAGCCATAATCGCCAATTTATGCGCAGCATCTACCCCTTCAACATCAAATGTTGGGTCAGCTTCGGCATAACCCAAACGCTGAGCCTCACCAATAACATCCTGATAAGCAAGACCTTTTTCACGCATCTCGGTCAAAATAAAATTGGTTGTACCATTAATGATGCCTGCAATCCATTCAATACGATTTGCGCCTAAGCCTTCACGCAATGCTTTGATGATAGGAATGCCGCCAGCAACTGCAGCCTCATAAGCAACCATCACGCCTTTCTTTTGTGCTGCTGAAAATATCTCATTACCATGTACAGCTATCAGCGCTTTATTTGCCGTGACTACATGCTTACCATTCTCTATCGCTTTTAAAATCAAATCTTTCGCGATTGTGTAGCCCCCAATAAGCTCAACAACAACATCAATGTCTGGGTTGCTCACTAAAGAAAATGCGTCATCTGTAATACTGACATTGCTAGTGACCAGCGCCTTTGCCCGATCAGTGTTTTTATCTGCGACCTGCGCGACATTAATGCTCACCCCAGTACGACGCGAGATTTCTTCCGCATTCCGTGTTAGCACGGTATAAGTGCCACCGCCGACTGTTCCTAAACCTACAATACCTACCTTAAGTTGCTTCAATCTTTAGCTCCAAATTTCATTCTATATTGCTTTAGAAAACGCGCAATACGGTTAATGGCTTCTGTTAAGTCATCCAAATTTGGTAAAAACACGACACGAAAATGATCAGGTGTTTTCCAGTTGAATCCTGTGCCATGTACCAATAATACTTTCTCTTCTTCTAACAAGTCTAAAACAAACTTCTGATCATCTTCAATCGGATAGACAGCAGGGTCTAATTTAGGAAATAAATAGAGTGCTGCTTTAGGTTTCACGCAGGTGACTCCAGGAATCGCCGTTAGCATCTCATAAGCTAAATCACGTTGTTTACATAGTCTCCCTTTTGGTGCAACCAAATCATCAATACTTTGATAACCACCTATGGCTGTTTGTATTGCCAACTGGCCAGGCACATTGCTGCACAAACGCATTGAAGCGAGCATGTACAAACCTTCGATATAGTCTAATGCATGTTCTTTGTCACCGGAGACAATCAACCAACCTGCACGATAGCCACAAGCACGATGGTTTTTTGATAAGCCGTTAAATGTCACAAACAACACATCTTCAGCTAGTGAGGCCATTGATATATGCTCATGTCCATCATAAAGCACCTGATCGTATATTTCGTCGACAAAAATGACTAAATCATGATGCCGTGCAATCTCAATAATACCTTCAAGCGTTTCCTTGGGGTAAACTGCGCCAGTTGGATTGTTAGGGTTAATCACCACAATCGCCCGCGTATTTGCATTAATCTTAGACTCAATGTCTTCTAAAGAAGGTAGCCAACCATTCTCCTCATCACAAATATAATGTCTAGCCTCACCGCCCGCTAATGTCGCAGAGGCTGTCCATAATGGATAATCTGGTGCAGGCACGAGCACTTGATCGCCATTGTTGAGCAAACAGTGCATGGCCATCACGATCAGCTCAGATACACCATTACCAATCAAAACGTCATCCACAGTCACGCCTTTAATACGCTTACGTTGCGTGTAATGCACAATCGCTTTACGCGGTTCGAATAAGCCTAGACTATCTGTATAGCCAGATGATTTCGAAATGTTGCGCATCACGTCCTGCTGAATTTCAGCAGGCACTTCAAAACCAAACACGGCGGGATTGCCAATGTTTAGCTTAATAATGCGCTGCCCTTGATCTTCCATTTCGCTCGCGCGTTCTAGCACGGGTCCACGGATGTCGTAGCAAACATTATTCAGCTTATCTGACTTTTTTAAGTTTTCTTTTTTTAACTTTTCTTCGGTGGGTGTTTTCATAGTTTCAACAGCATTATAGCAATGCTACTGGCGGTTAATTAAAACCACCTTTATTTAAAAGGTGTTAGTTTACCTTGTCAGTACCCATGCAGGCAATGAAACTCTTGGAATT
>JAZGEZ010000084.1:0-6586 GCA_036479055.1 Methylophilaceae bacterium
ATGAACAATCACAAGTCGTAACGCGTGATATTTTTGATGCTATCGCTAATGAAAAACACGTTGATATCAGCCGCGTAAGTGATGTGTTGGACAATATGGTTGAAAGTATTGGGCGCACGCCTGATGCGTTGTTATGGTTAGCTAAACTTAAGAAAGCTGATGGCAACGCTTATAACTTAGCCCTTAACGTTTCCGTGACTTTGATGGCGTTTAATAGTTTTTTAGGCTTATCAAAAGAACAAATTAAAATGTCAGGTCTGGCAGGTTTATTACAGGATATTGGCAAAGTAAAACTATCATCAGATGTATTATTAAAAAAAGATAAGCTAACCAAGGAAGAATACGAATACACAAAGAAACATGTTGATGAGAGCTTGAAAATCCTAAAAGAAACACCAGACATATCACCTGAAGTACTTCAGGTGGTTGCACAACATCACGAACGGATCGATGGAAGTGGGTACCCATTACAGCTAAGCGGAATCCAGCTAACGCTTTTATCACAAACGGCAGGGCTAATCGATACTTACTGTGCAATGACCAACCACAGAAGTTATGCTGACGGTGTTTATCACCAACAAGCATTAGATCAAATCCATGCATTAAGTGAAAAACAGTTCTCAAAAGAAATAATAGACCAATTAATACAGTTTATGGGTATCTACCCTGTCAGTTCATTAGTTGAGCTTAATACAGGTGAAGTAGGTGTGGTCATCCAACAAAACCAAGTGCGCAGACTGCTGCCACGTGTCATGTTGTTACTAGATACTGATAAAGTGCGCTATAAAGCTCCCGTCGTGTTAGACCTAATCAACAAACCTGAAGCGCCAAATGGTGAGTTATACGCCATCATAAAAGGCGTACCTGCAGATAGCTATGGTCTGAACCCTAGTGATTTTTATATTTAAATAACAATGTCTCAAGCACTGTCAACGCCAAAACAAATTCACGAAATTGAAATAGCTTATTCTGCAGAAGAGATTGCAGACAAACTAAGGCTTCACAATCTCAAGCCAAGCTACGTTTATACAAAACTGATTGTTGATGGTGCCAAACTATCCACACTGCAAAAGGAAATCAAAGCTGATTCATCCCTGTTAACACTTGCTCAATCAGTTGAAAACTGGAAATCTAGAAATGATGCGGCACTCTTTGCAGCTGACGTCAATCAACTGATTTTTCTGTGGATGAATGCAATCGAGGATGGCAATGATACGCAGACTATACTCAACGTATTACGATGCTTCCAGCTTAAACCTGGAATCAGTTTTGCCAAGTCATCAAAATTTCATTTATTTTTAAATGACCTTGTTATTGAAACCTTGCAAAAGTTCCACTTGGCAACTTTAGATTATCTACTAAATTATGATGAAGACCTTCAGTTACCGAATGCCAATCTAATCGTACCCAATCTGGAAACTGCACTTTACCAAGCAAACGATAAGCAAATAACAGCATTATTCTCCCTTCATTTCCAAACGGCCATTAATAACTTTTTGCTACCTAAGCCTGTATCAATCAACTTGAACAAGCAGCTTGCTGAAATACTTGAAAAAAATATTAGCGATAAAGCGCAGTTATTCTTTAGTGGTGACTCCCAGTTCGATATTTTGATAACGGATATAGAAAACACGACTGAAATGGAGCTCATCAGAGTAAAAATATTTGGTGCCTTTGAAGAGGTTATTTTCATTAACAAACAGTCTATATTAATCAAACCATTTATCGGTTGTGCTTACACAACAGCTAATAAACAAACGGGAAATAAACTGTTCCGCTACGCGAAACTTGCTTTAGAACAAGCAATCTCTAAACAACAATATTATGTTGAATACAGTGATGAATTAGAAGAATATATTAGCGAGCAGATTGCTTTAGAATCTACGGTGCTAGAAGCCTTTGATAGCAATAATTTAACATTAGCATTTCAACCGATAGTTGATATTAAAAAATCAAAATGTGTTGGCGCTGAAGTGCTTTTACGTTGGTCCGAAAAATTTGGTCATAACATTGCACCAAGCTTAATTATTGAAATCTTAAATAATGCAGGGAAAGGCAAGCTGTTCACACGCTGGCTAGTTAACTCAGCTTGTCGTTATGTTCATGAACTTATTGAAGACAAGAAGCTAGATGTTTATCTTACTATTAATTTGCGTGCAGAAGATTTGTATGACTTAGAACTACCTGCGCTGTTTTCAAATGCATTGGCATTATGGAAACTTGACCCTAAATATATTATTTTAGAAATTACCGAGAATGGTATTTTAGAACAAAATGACAATACCAGTACCGTGATTAATACACTCTCAGATTTAGGCTTCAAATTTGCATTAGATGACTTTGGTACGGGGTTCTCATCATTAACGCGCTTACGTACACTGCCTATTGATTTAATCAAAATTGATCAGTCATTTGTTAGAAATATTAACAATTCTGATGAGGATTATAAAATAGTACAATCTATCGCCATGTTAGCAAAAAGCCTAGGCAAAGAAGTGTTAGCTGAAGGTGTAGAAAATAAAGAGTGTCTATCATTGATTAAAAAGTTAAAAATAGACAAGTGTCAGGGTTATCATTTTTCCAAGCCAATACCCTATAAAGACTTTGTTAAATGGGTGCAAGCGCATTAATTCTCAGGCTGATATAATCCCCATTTTGAGGCCCTAAGAGACATGCTCACCAATTAACCATGGAAATCACCACTCGCTTAGAATTCGATGCTGGCCATCGCATTCCTCACCATAAAAGCCAATGCCGAAACTTGCATGGACATCGTTATGTTATTGAAATCACATTAAATGGTGACATTATCTCAAAAGACCACACATCAGAAGATGGCATGGTAATGGACTTTTCAGATGTAAAACGTATTGCTCGTGATTGCGTGGTTGATATTTGGGATCATGCTTTCATCGTATACAAAAATGATTTGAAAGTGCTTGATTTTTTAAACACATTACCTAACCATAAGACGGTTGTTTTTCAAAAAGTACCTACCGCAGAAAATATGGCTGCTGAAGCATTTAGAATACTCAACAATCAATACCAGAACACCTATAACAACCAGTTGAAATTAACGCGCGTTAGGTTGTATGAAACGCCAAATAGTTGGGCCGATGCAACAGGCTAATTACAACCGGCTCATCACTTCTTGCAAGCCTTGCTGCCAAGTAGGTAATGCAATATCAAATGTTTGTTTCAATTTGCCATTATCCAAACAAGAGTTTTTTGGCCTAGCGGCAGGTGTTGGATAGTCAGCTGTTGTTAACTTAGCAATGTCTGTTGTATTGACTTTCAATGCAGGCTGCTTTGCTAAAGATTGATACTGACTGACAATCTCTGATGCAAAACCATGCCAAGAAGTGCTATCGGCATTGGTAAAGTGATAGACACCGCTAGCACTATTTTGCGTTGGGTCCCATTGTGTTAATAGTGCTTTTAATGCAAATGCAATGCTAGTACTACTGGTAGGCGCACCGAATTGATCAGAAACGATACCTAACGTGTCTCTTTCAGCCGCTAATCGAAGAATTGTTTTAAGAAAATTCTTCCCATAAGCACCATACACCCAACTTGTTCTTAATATGAGGTGAGGTAAGCCTACACGTTGAATGGCTTCTTCACCTGCTAATTTACTTTTTCCATACACACTATTTGGATTAACAGCGTCACTTTCAATATAGGCTGTAGCCTTATTACCATCATAAACGTAGTCAGTAGAAAAGTGTATTAACGCACTTCCAATTCTCTCAGCCTCTTCTGCCAATACTTGAGGTGCAACGGCATTAACCGCATATGCCAAATCTGGCTCAGATTCGGCCTTATCAACAGCTGTATAGGCTGCCGGGTTAATAATTAAATCCGGTTTCACTTCTCGAACAACCGATCTAATAGCCTCCACATCAGAAAGGTCAAGTTCATCACGCGACATGCCAACTACATTCAAGCCTGCCAGTGTTGTTTGTAACACATGTCCAACTTGCCCATTGACACCTGTCAATAATATTTTTTTACTTTTCACAGCTAATCAAACGTTTTCACTTCTTCAAATGACTTTCCTACACTGTCTTTTGCTGACAGTTCAGGCTTACCTTGTAGCGGCCATTTAATACCAATGGTAGAGTCATCCCACCTAAGAGTCCATTCTTGTGCAGGTGCATAAAAATCTGTCGTTTTATATAAAAACTCAGCGGTTTCTGAAAGCACTAAGAAGCCGTGAGCGAAGCCTGGTGGCACCCACATAGATCGCTTATTTTCAAAAGACAACTCCTCACCAACCCATTGGCCATAAGTTTTTGATGATCGCCTCAAATCCACGGCAACGTCAAACACCTTGCCTACCGTCACGCGCACTAATTTCCCTTGGACCTGCCCAGTTTGGTAGTGCAGCCCTCTCAATACATTTTTTATAGATTTTGAATGATTATCTTGTACAAAATCAGTTTTTATTCCTGTCGCTTTTTTAAATGTATTAGCATTAAAACTTTCATAAAAGAACCCACGCTCATCACCATATATTTCAGGCTCGAACAACAATACATCAGGTATTTTTGTGGTTATAATTTTCATTAAAAAACTCGCTCATTCAAAATCTGAGTTAAATATTGACCATAGCCATTTTTAGCGTATTTTTTTGCCATTACTTCAACTTGCGCTGCGTTGATAAATCCCATACGGTATGCAATTTCTTCAGGGCAAGATACTTTCAACCCCTGTCGCTTTTCTATTGTTTGAATAAAAGCCCCCGCTTCAATAAGTGAATCGTGGGTACCGGTATCTAACCACGCCATGCCCCTTCCCATCACTTCGACATGCAAGTTACCTTGATTCAAATAAATACGGTTTAAGTCAGTAATTTCCAGCTCACCTCTCGCTGATGGCTTTAAATTTTCAGCCATTTTTACCACATCATTATCATAAAAATACAAGCCAGTAACCGCATAACGTGACTTCGGTTTTGCTGGTTTCTCTTCAAGGCTAACTGCGGTGCCTTTAGCGTTAAATTCAACCACCCCGTAACGTTCTGGATCATTAACTGGGTACGCAAACACAGTTGCGCCACTAGCGCGTTTCGCTGCGTTTTGCGCCATATTTGCAAGCTCATGTCCGTAAAAGATATTATCGCCAAGCACTAAAGCACACGGGTCGCTTCCTATAAAGTCTTTACCTAATACAAATGCTTGTGCCAGGCCATCTGGAGAGGGTTGCACAGTATAACTTATGTCCATCCCCCACTGGCTACCATCTCCAAGCAAGCTTTCAAATCTAGGTGTATCTTGTGGTGTAGAGATGACCAACACTTCACGAATGCCCGCTAACATTAAGGCAGATAGCGGATAATAAATCATAGGCTTGTCGTATACCGGTAAAAGCTGTTTAGAGACGACTTCTGTAGCTGGATATAAACGCGTGCCAGACCCACCTGCCAATATGATGCCCTTCATTGCCATTACGCGCCCTCCCTTGTTTGATAGTTTGTACCTATCCATTTCTTATATTCACCACTAGTAATATTATTAACCCATTTTTGGTTATCTAAATACCAAGCAACAGTTTTCTGTATGCCCGTTTCAAATGTTTCAGCCGGGCGCCAGCCTAATTCCCGCTCAATTTTAGTTGCATCAATCGCATAGCGTTGATCGTGTCCTGGACGGTCTGTCACATAAGTGATTTGATCGCGGTAGCTACCAGCATCTTTTGGTTTTTGTTTATCTAGTATGTCGCATAAAGTGTGAACCACTTCTAAATTAGTCATTTCATTCCAGCCACCAATATTATAAGTTTCACCAATTTTTCCCGCTTCTAATACACGACGTATCGCGGTGCAATGATCACCAACATAAAGCCAATCACGCACATTGCTACCATCACCGTAGATAGGCAAATCTTTACCATTTAATGCATTATGAATCACCAACGGAATCAACTTTTCTGGGAAGTGATAAGGACCATAGTTATTAGAACAGTTAGTCGTCAGCATCGGCATGCCATAGGTATGGTGGTATGCACGTATCAAGTGATCTGAAGCAGCTTTAGAAGCTGAATAAGGGCTATTCGGCTCATATGGATTGGTTTCTTTAAAGGCAGGGTCACTTGCAGTTAAAGAGCCATAAACTTCATCAGTGGACACATGCAAAAATCTAAAGTTATTTTTGTCTTCTGTGTTTAGTTCACCCCAATATGCGCGCACTTCTTCCAAAAGATTAAACGTGCCAACAATATTTGTTTGAATAAACTCACCTGGCGCATGAATCGAGCGGTCTACATGACTCTCTGCTGCAAAGTTAAGCACTGCTTTTGGCTCATGTTGTTTAAGCAAATCAGCAATAACTTTGCTATCGCCAATATCCGCTTGCACAAATACATAGTCTTTATTATCTTGAATTTCTGATAAATTTTCCAAGTTCCCAGCATAGGTGAGCTTATCTAGATTAACCACCTTACCCAACCCTAGCTTAACCCATGCATTAACAAAGTTACTCCCGATGAAACCAGCACCACCAGTTACTACAATACAATCATTCATGTTTTACCCAAATTAAATTTACAAAAACCACAGTCACCCTACCAAGGCGTTACTTCAGCA
>JAZGEZ010000085.1:0-7154 GCA_036479055.1 Methylophilaceae bacterium
AACGCATTAATTCTGCGTACAAAGCTTGCAGGGTCGTCTAACTGCCCGCCTTCTGCTAACAACGCCTGATCAAACAACACGTGGGTATAGTCGTTAAATTTGCCATCGTCCTTTTCTTTTTTCAATCTTTCTACTAGCCGATGGCTTGGGTTCACTTCTAATATAGGTTTTGACTCTGGGGCATCTTGACCGGATGCTTTTAATATACGCGCCAAATTACCGGACAGATCATGCTCGCCCGTAACCAAGCATGCGGGAGAATCCGTTAACCTGTGTGTGACACGCACTTCTTTTACATGCTCACCCAATGCTTTTTGCAAACGCTCAATTAAGTCTTTAGCGTCTTCTTCGACTTTCTTTTGCGCTTCTTTTTCAGATGCATCTTCTAACTTGCCTAGATCCAAATCACCTTTAGCAATCGATTGCAGCTTTTTAGCATCAAACTCTGTTAGGGCTCCTAGCAACCACTCGTCCACCTTGTCAGACATGAGTAATACTTCAATGCCTTTTTTACGGAAAATTTCTAAATGGGGTGAATGCTGTGCTGCCGCAAAGCTATCTGCTGTAATGTAATAAATTGCCTCTTGGTCATCCTTCATTCGACCGATGTAATCGGTAAAGCTTACATTTTGCGTATCGTCATCGGCATGCGTAGAAGAAAATCTCAACAAACCAGCTATTTTGTCTTTGTTTGCAAAGTCTTCGCCCGGACCTTCTTTCATTACACGTCCAAACTCCGTCCAAAATGTTGCGTATTCTTCAGGTTTGTTTTTTGCCAACCCTTCAAGCAAGCCCAATACCTTTTTCACAGAACCATTTTTAATCGCTTCCACATCGCGGCTGTCTTGCAGAATTTCTCGTGATACGTTTAGTGGCAAATCAGCTGAGTCAATCACACCTCGGACAAATCGCAAGTATTGTGGCATTAGCTTTTCAGCATCCTCCATAATGAATACGCGTTTCACATACAGCTTAATACCATTGCTACGCTCACGATCGTATAAATCAAATGGCGCTTTGCTCGGGATATACAACAATGAAATATATTCTTGATTGCCTTCTACACGGCTATGTGTATAAGCAATTGGGTTCTCAGCATCATGTGATGCATGCTTATAAAATTCTTGGTACTCTTCCTCTGTAATCTCTTTCTTACTTCTCGCCCATAATGCGGAGGCCTTATTGACGGTTTCATCTTCATCCATCACCACCATTTCACCTGGCTTATCATCTTTACCTTCTTTCCATTCTGATTTTTTCATCAAAATAGGCAAAGTGATATGGTCTGAGTATTTTTGAACCAGCGATTTCAATTTGTAATCGTTCAAGAACTCATCTTCACCCTCACGTAAATGTAGAGTGACATCTGTGCCGCGGCTAGCCTTCTCTGCAGCGCCTAGTGTAAAGTCCCCTTCACCGGCCGACTCCCACTTAACAGCCTCCTTGCTACCAGCTCGTCTAGTCACTAGCGTCACTTTATCGGCAATAATAAAAGCAGAATAAAAACCGACGCCAAACTGGCCGATTAAGTTTGCATCTTTGGCCTGGTCCCCACTCAAAGCACTAAAAAACTCTTTGGTACCTGATTTTGCAATCGTACCAATATTATCAATCACTTCATCTTTATCCATGCCGATACCGTTATCAGAAATGGTCAACGTGCGTGCTTTCGCATCAAAACCAATGCGAATATTTAAATCACTATCACCCTCATACAGGCTGCCATCGGCTAGCGCCTCAAAGCGTAATTTATCTGCAGCATCTGAGGCATTTGAGATAAGCTCGCGCAACACAATTTCCTTGTTTGAATACAAAGAATGCACCATGAGATGTAGTAATTGTTTTACCTCAGCGCGGAATTCTAGTTTTTCTGATTTAGCTTTTGCCATACTTTTCCTTTTATACGTTTCATTAATCCGTTAAACTTTGCCTATATTTTGGGTTGAAAGTTCTAATTTCAAGCATTAAATGAAATAATTTGAGCAATTAAAATGACGACAATCATTGTAAAAGAAATAAACCAGCACACTTTTCAAGTAACGGTGGATGCAGGTAGCACGACGCAACATGAAGTTAATGTCGACGAGGCCTATGCGCAAAAGCTAACAAATGGCAAGATATCTGCTGCCAAGTTAGTCAAACAGTCATTCGAGTTTTTGCTTGAAAGAGAATCTAACAATAGCATCTTGAGACGTTTTAATTTAAGTGTAATTAGTCACTACTTCCCTGAATATGAAAGCATTATCAGCAAATAACCTTAATATGAGAATCGAGTTAATGTAAATGGACGCTTTAATCGGGCTACTTTCAGGCTTAATCATCGGCGGCTTAATTGCTTATACCTTTTATTATAAAAAGAAAAAAATTAACAGCGTCACAACTGACAGCAAAACCTTAATGCACAATATTGAGAAGGTGTTTAAGGTCGCATTAGCTGAAGGTACCTATAGTGATATTTTTGATTACAGAAGTGAGCAAAGCCGATTTTTTAATTTATTTAAAACAAAGAAAAAAGCATTACTCATCTCTGAGGCGAGAGTGCTAGTTGGCTATGACTTTGCAAAAGTAAGGCTTGCCATAGACGAACCCAATCAGCGCATCAACATTCTGGCATTTCCTAATCCAGAAGTGTTAGCGATAGACCCTGAATATAAATTTTATGATGCTGATAGCGGTATATTCAACCGTCTAGACAAAGAAGATTACAGTGCAATGGTTAATGACGCTAAAAACAGAATCGGCCAAAAAGCACTAGAGAGTGAACTGCCTAGGTTTGCTGCTAGCCAAATGAAGTCTCTGCTCACTAATATTGATGACAATACAAGCTGGCGCATTTATTACCAAGATGGCGACAGCGCGCCGCTGTTAGTAGAAGAGGCCGAACTGCCATACCAAACCGCTATACTTGAAGCCAAAGCGGTCGACAGTAATTAGGCAACTAGATTGCTCAGTGCTAACTGTGCAATCGCAAACCCCATAGAAGCCGTAATAGTAACGTTAGAACCAAAACCTGCACAATGTAAACCTGTATGACTAGAACGCTCATTCGATCCACATGCCGCTTCTGGTGTCGCAGCAAGCTCATCAGAGTAGACACACTGCACACCAAATTTTTTCGGTTTTTTTAAAGGTCTTTTTTTCATGTCGGGCGCTTTGGGAAAATCATGGCTTTGGCGCAGCTGCTTGCGTACTTTAGACAACAATTGATCCCCGAAAGCCACGGACAAGTCTGCTATTTTAATGCGCGTAGGGTCTACACGCCCACCAGCACTGCCAGACATCATTAACGGAATCTGCTTAGATTGGCAGTAACTGGCCAACGCCATTTTGGCATAGGTAGAATCAGTACAATCAAGCATGACGTCGCAATTAAAATCTAAAATAATGTCTATATTGTCGGTCGTCACAAAGTCTTCTATCTTACGGACGATACAAGTAGGGTTAATAGTCAGTATTCGTTCACACATTGCCGTTACTTTGGCTTTGCCGAAATTACCATCTACCGCATGTATCTGCCGATTCACATTAGATTCGGCAATGTTATCCAAATCTATTAGCGTAAGCTCTCCAACTGCATTTCGTGCTAATGCTTCTGCCGCCCAAGAACCGACGCCACCGATACCAATCACCACGACATGCGCAGCATGCAATTGTGCCAACCCCTGCTCGCCGTATAAACGACGAACACCACTAAAGCGACGCTCCATATTATGATTTTCATTCATGTCCGAAATATAGCAAAGTTAGGTAAAGACCGTCCAATGCTATTCATTAAAACTAGTGCGGAATTAAACCAAGTGATTGTTCTTAGAAACACCCTGGGCAACATTAAATGCCACGATGTTGTTTGATTAAGTCATAAGCCACTTGAATTTCTTTTGCTTTTTCAGTGGCGACTGCAATCATATCTTCTGGTAAGCCTTGCCCCATCAGTTTGTCAGGGTGGTATTGACTCATTAACTTACGATATGCGCGCTTAATTTCTTGATCAGTATTTTTTTCCGCCACCCCTAACGCCTTATAAGCATCGGCTAAGACAGTCGTTGATGTCGCTTGACCGGTTCCAAAATGCGATTGATTCAGCACCATCTCTAATAGTTGTTGGAACTCAGCTTTGCTGTAGCCTAAATGTGAAGCAATTCGTTCTAACAGTAGGATTTCCGTCTTATCTAACTTCCCATCAGCGAGGGCCATTACGATTAAATAGACTAATACCATTTGTTTGAGATTTAACGTTTGGCCGCATACCGCCATAAACGTATTAAGTATTTCAGTAATCTCAAAATCTACCGCAGAACCATGTTTGAATTGTGCAATAGCTTGTGCACGATGCTCAGCTGTCATTCCCATTTTTTTAATGAAAAGCTCAACATGCTCAACTTCATCTTTGGTGATAAGGCCATCCGCTTTAGCAAGCTTTCCCATCAAGGTAAAGACAGTTTCAAAAAATACCTCTTTACGTTGCCCTGTGCCTAAAGGGTTTACTCCTCCTACACCATAGTTTTTTGCACGATCAATGCTACCTCCAATAAAGTAACCAACCAAGCCTCCGAAAAAGCCAAAAAAGTAATAGCCCGCAAGAGCAATGATAATTTTATACATGATATAACCTTGTTGTAGTCCTACGTTTCTAATACGACAAAAGCCGCAGCTAAATTCTTTTCATCACTGATACTAATATGCATATGAGTGATTTTTTTAGCTTCTAGAAAGCGTTGTAACGCTTGTGCCAACACAAGAACAGGCTTGCCTAATGCATCATGGGAGACGGCAATATTTTGGAAAGTAGCCGGCTCACGTAGCCCTGTACCTAACGCCTTTGAGAACGCTTCTTTTGCCGCAAAACGTTTTGCCAAAAACCGAGCTTTAATAGGTGACTCTAAATAACCAGCCATCTCACTTTCTGCAAGAATACGCTTAGCAAAATCATCATCGAATTTCTCAATCGAAGACGTTATACGGTCAACTTCAACAATATCAGTTCCTATCCCGTAAATCATTTTGCTGTTGCTTCTCTAATGAGCGCCTTCATCTCACGAACAGCACTATCCCAACCGACAAATAAGGCATGTGCAACGATGGCATGACCAATATTGAGCTCTTCAATACCTTCTAACGCAGCTACTTTATGCACATTATGATTATTGAGACCATGGCCAGCATTGACTACTAAGCCCAAGCCAAGCGCATAATCTAGCGCCTTTTTTATTCGAACTAGCTCAGCAGTTTGCACAGTAACATTTCCAGCATCGGCAAAAGTGCCAGTATGCAATTCTATGACAGGTGCACCCGCCTTATGTGCCGCATCAATTTGGTCAATATCCGGTGCAATAAAATGTGAAACGCGAATGCCAGCTTCTGTTAACTTTTTAGTGGCAGCCGCTACTTTTTCAAAATGTGCAACAACATCCAAACCACCTTCTGTTGTGCGCTCTTCACGCCGTTCTGGCACCATACAGACGTCTTGTGGTGCCACTTTAAGCGCGATAGCAATCATCTCTTCAGTCACTGCGCATTCCAGGTTCATCTTAGTTTGCAGTAATGGGCGTAGCGCATAAATATCTGCATCCTGCATATGGCGACGGTCCTCACGCAAATGTAGCGTGATGCTATCTGCACCTGATTGTTCTGCCCGTAATGCGGCCTGAATCACGCTAGGATACTTAGTCCCCCTTGCTTCTCGCAATGTTGCGACGTGATCAATATTGACGCCAAGTTTTTTCATATTTTCACCTTAATATTACTTTCATCCCTATTTGATAGGATTCTACAACCCCTGCAAGTCTATTAACAACTGCCGAGTATGCAAAGGCTTATCACCCAAATAATGCGCAATTAAATAACGCATTAATTGTTTACTTTGCTGCTGCGTTACTGCACTTCCATAGTTGTCTCGCGCCATATCAAGCAATGTGTTTCCACTTAATTCTATGCCATTCCTTGTGGCGGATAATGCGCAAGCACCATACTCGGCTTCGTATCGATAGTTTACATCTTGCACAATAGCATCATCATTTTCGTCAACCTCTAGCGGTACGGCATAACCCATTTCTTGCAACATTTTAAGTTCAAAACGTCGTAGATTAATTGCCAGGTCGATGCCTTTTGCCAGCACTTTTAATGTCGCCTGATAATATTCAAATAGCTGTTCATGTGGATCTTCTCTTGGTAACAAACGAAGTAGCAATTCATTTAAGTAAAAACCACACATAAGGGCTTCACCTTGTAGTAAAACTAAACCATCTGCCCAATCTAAACCATGTAAGGTTTTTAATTCATTTTTCCCTGACCAAGTAGCAGAAAGCATTTGAAATGATTGTAGTTGCCCTCGCATGGCAGAGCGAGGGCGGCGAGCACCTTTAGCCAACGTTGCCACTCGTCCATGCGTTTTAGTAAAAAGCTCCGCGACTAAGCTTGTCTCCTTAAAAGCATGGGTGTGCAACACATAAACATACTGATTGTCTTGCCGATGCTGATTCAAGAGACCGCCATACTTACTTTGGAATTTCTGCCAAACTATTTAAAAGCTCATCTTCTGCTTTTTCGAGCAAGAGAGGTACCAACATCTCATCACCTGAAAAAAGTATCATGCCGAAATGCACTTTCATTTCTATACTTTCTGGGGTAAACCGTCCAAACCCATATCGGGAATTTCGCATGATTTGCCAAGAGCCTTTTGGCTCCAAGTATTCTGGCTTAGCAAAGTAGCGCTCCACCACTTCCACATCAACATCTATTAACGCATAATCGCCTTGGTCTGCCAATATCACCCAGCCCATACCGCCCTCTTTATCGGTGTTTTTTAACTGGTAAAGAAACCATTGCCCATCTTCGTTGACCAATTGAAAAACATTATTAATGCCACCTGTTTTTCGGTTAACTGCATAGTAGATGCCTTCATCGTTTAGTTTTATGGATTTCATACTGGCAACAATGCGGCCACATTAATAGCCTAGGCTTTTCAGTGCCCTTTGGTTGTCAGCCCAGCCACTCTTTACTTTCACCCAAGTTTCTAAAAAAACTTTTCCGCCAAAAAGTTTCTCCATGTCCTGCCTAGCTTCGGTAGAAATTTGCTTAAGCTTTATTCCGCCTTTACCAATCAACATTGGTTTTTGGCTGTTCTTATCAACAATAATAGCAGCCGAAATACGACG
>JAZGEZ010000086.1:0-6782 GCA_036479055.1 Methylophilaceae bacterium
TCTAAGACTGCACTGCCCTGATCTTGTTTAACGAGGACTTCATCGCCCTCATTCAACCCCATCATCCGCATTCTTTCTGGATGAATACGCACTTTATGCTTAATATTGTATTTTGTTTTCTGCAACGATGCAGAACGGCGCACGATAGGGTCAGAGTGATACTGTGGAACTTCACCAATCCGTTGCAACCCTAGCGATTTAATTTTCACTTCAATCTCAACCAGCTCTTTCATGTTGTTATTCAAGTGTCGCCTTGCAAAGTCTGATGGTTTTTCACCATCAAATATCTTATTCCTTATCTCCTCACTACTGTCATAATCAAAGCCATGCAAACCTAGCGTGTTTGCTAGCACACGTAATACTTTCCATGCGGGTCTGCACTCTCCTAAGGGCTTCACAACGGCTTTAAAACTCTGAATTCTGCCTTCCATACTCATGAATGAACCAGATGTTTCGGTGAAAGGGGCGATGGGTAACAACACATCTGCATTCTCTAATGCCTTGGATTTGTAAGCAGTAAGCGCGACCACACATTCCGCTTTTGCCATAGCAGCTTTCGCTAACGCTGCATGCTGGCAATCCAGCTCAGGCTCAATGTTCATTAGCAAGTAGGCTTTACGTGGCACTTCTAACATAGCACGCGCGTGCATTCCTGTTGCTGATGGCATAACACCCAAGAGGTGCATGCCAGTACTGTTGGCTGCTGCAGGCAAGATGCCGCCTATTGCACCAGAAACACCGCCAACAGCCTCCGCCAAGCTGTATATTTCCGTAAACCTTGGTGCACTTAATCCTATATTCCCAATAAAAATGCCGACTTTAGGTGCAATCAGGTTAAAGGTCTTGCTCATGCCGGCCAAACTCTCAGCCATTACTTCTGTATTGGGTCGCACATGAATTTTTTCTAATAGTTCACTCAATGATGGCGGCAAACATAAAGAAAGTTTCTGCAACTTAGACATCGCTTTTAATATTTGGGCTAGTACATTGACAATATCGTTTGGTGTCACAATAATTTTATGGGCAATATCCATTAAAGGGCTGTTATCCAATGGGCTAATAATCGACAACTCAGCACCATTATCTACCGCTTTACGGAAACGCTGTGCTAACAATGGATGTTCATTTCGTAAGTTAGACCCTATTAATAGAATGCGGTCTAAATGCTCAACCTCATCAATATTACAGCCCATCCATGGCGTACCCACACGCTTACCATCTAATCTAAAGTCTGTTTGTCGCAAGCGGTAATCTATATTGCCACAACCTAAGCCATGAGCTAATTCTTTAATTAAGTAACCCTCCTCCATCGTGCTATTGGGGGAAACCAACACGCCTAAAGCATCACTTCCGTGTTCGTTAGTAATATCTTTTAGCTGTCCGGCAGAAAACTCTAACGCGGTCTTCCAGTCGGTTTCTTGCCATGCTCCATTGTGCTTAATCATCGGCACTTTTAAACGATCTGGGCTATTTAAACCTTCATACGAATAACGGTCACGATCAGACAACCAGCACTCGTTAATACTTTCTTTTTCGCGCGGCAATACACGCATCACCTTATTGTCTTTAACATCCACATCAATGTGAGAGCCCAGACTATCGTGCGGCGCAATTGATGGGCGACGCACCAGCTCCCAACTACGTGCTGAGTATCTAAAGGGTTTATTCGTTAATGCACCAACGGGACATAAATCAATAATATTGCCTGAAAGCTCTGAGTTAACACTCTTGTCTACATAGGCGGTAATTTCGGCATGCTCACCTCGGCCGACCATACCCAGCTCCTGCATGCCACCCACTTCTTTAAGAAAGCGTACACAACGTGTACATTGAATACAACGCGTCATATCAGTGCTGATTAATGGACCAATATTTTTATTAAATACAACTCGCTTTTCTTCGGTGTAGCGTGAACCGCTCCCGCCGTAGCCGACAGCGATATCTTGTAAATCACATTCACCGCCTTGGTCACATATTGGACAGTCCAACGGGTGGTTAATCAACAAAAATTCCATGACACTTTGCTGCGCTTCGACCGCAGATTTACTACGTGTAAAGATTTTCATTCCATCGGCAACGGGGGTCGCACAGGCTGGCAATGGTTTAGGAAACTTCTCAACTTGCACAAGACACATACGGCAATTAGCCGCAACAGACAGTTTCTTGTGATAACAAAAACGTGGGATTGCAACGCCCGCCGCATCAGCAGCATCGATAATGGTACTCCCATGTTCCACAACTAATGGCTTACCGTCTATTTCAATCTTTAACATATTTATTGTCCATCAACCATGCTTTTGCCGTGCTGAATATAATATTCAAACTCTGGGCGAAAGTGTTTAATAAAGCTCAATACTGGCGTTGCTGCCGCATCACCTAGCGCACATATTGTACGTCCAGAAATATTATTGCTGACATCAGTAAGCAATGCTAAATCTTCCATTTTTCCATTGCCTTCGGTGATGCGTTTAATCACACGATAAACCCATCCTGTCCCTTCTCTGCATGGCGTACATTGACCACAGCTTTCTTCATAGAAGAAGTAACTCAAACGCTTTAGCGCTTTGACCATACAAGTTGTCTCATCCATGACAATCATTGAGCCCGCACCTAAACTAGAACCCGCTTTACCTAATCCGTTATAGTCCATGGTTGCCTCTACAATGGCAGAAGCTGGCATCACTGCAGTTGAAGGCCCTCCGGGAATAACCGCTTTTAGCTTGCGTCCTTTCCATACACCGCCAGCCATAGCAAGCAACTCTGTAAACGGCATGCCCATATTGACTTCATAGTTACCTGGCTTTTCGACATGGCCAGAGACTGAGAACAATTTACTGCCGCCTGACCCTGCTACACCCAAATCCGCAAATGCCTGACCACCATGCTGCAGTATCCAAGGGATGCTGGTATAGCTCTCGGTATTATTGACATTTGTTGGCTTACCAAATACACCATAACTTGCAGGAAATGGTGGTTTAAACCGTGGCTGCCCTTTTTTACCTTCAATAGACTCAATCAGTGCCGTTTCTTCACCGCAAATATAAGCGCCGTAACCATGCACCGCATACAACTCAAAACTAAAATTACTGTCAAAAAGGCTTTTACCTAAGTAGCCAGCCTCTCTAGCTTCAGCTAACGCTGCCTCAAAAACCTCATATTCATGCCAAATCTCACCATGAATATAGTTATACCCAACACCCGCGCCCAAGGTATAAGCTGCAATCGCCATGCCTTCAATAAGTTGATGCGGATTGTAGCGAATAATATCGCGGTCTTTAAACGTCCCAGGCTCACCTTCATCCGTATTACAGACAAGATACTTAATGCCATCGAAATAGCGTGGCATAAAGCTCCACTTCAGCCCCGTAGGGAACCCTGCTCCACCACGACCACGCAAGCCAGACACTTTTATCTGATTAATCACATCAATCGCTTTAACTTTTTCTGTTACCAAGCGTTTTAACTGTGCGTAACCCCCTTGCTTTTCATAAGCCGCGAGGGATGCTGGATTTTTTTCTTTCAACGTACGCAAGGTAACTAAGGTTTGCCCCTTTAAATCCGTCATCACAGGCTTAGATGCTTTAGGTTTTGATGTTTTTGTTGCTGCCATTACTCCAGCTCCTCCAATATCGCATCTACTTTCTCTGGTGTTAAGAATTCATGCATTTTGGTATTGTTAATATGCAACAATGGCGCTCCACCGCAAGCGCCCATGCACTCCCCTTCTTTTAAGCAGAACTTTCCATCTTTAGTCACCTCGTTAAAACCTACGCCTAATTTATTTTTTAGGTGGTCAACAATGGCGTCACTATCGCGCAACATACAAGAAATATTGGTACAAACGGTAATCTTGTATTGACCTACCGGCTCTAAATCATACATATTGTAGAAAGTAGCGACTTCTAGCGCAGCAATTTCCGGCATGTGTAAATATTCAGCAACATCAACAATACAGTCAGGTGACAACCAACCATTTTCTGTTTGCGCAATACGCAAGGCACTCATCACTGCAGCCTGACGCTGGTCTTCAGGGTACTTAGTGAGCTCACGTTCAATTTTCTTTATCGACTCTTTGCTTAACATGCTTTACCTGTCTATTTCACCGAACACAATATCTTGCGTGCCGATTACGGCAACCAAATCAGCCAACATATGCCCACGCGTCATTTCATCCATTGCAGCCATATGGGCGAAACCTGGCGCTCTAATTTTTAAGCGATATGGTTTATTAGCACCGTCTGAAATCATATAGATACCAAACTCGCCTTTAGGGTGCTCGATTGCCGCATAAGCCTCGCCTGCAGGCACATGAAAGCCTTCGGTAAACAATTTAAAATGATGAATCATATCTTCCATGTTGGTTTTCATGCCTTCACGGTCTGGCGGTGCCACTTTGTTGTCGGTTGTAATCACAGGGCCAGGGTTTTGACGCAACCAATCGACACATTGCTTAATAATGTGGTTAGATTGACGAAACTCTTCCATCCGCACTAAGTAACGATCATAGCAATCGCCATTGACCCCGACTGGGATATCAAAATCGAGCTTGTCATAGACTTCATAGGGTTGTTTTCGACGAACATCCCATTCTATGCCTGAGCCACGCAACATAGGGCCTGTAAAGCCCAACGCTAACGCCCGCTCTGGTGAGACAACGCCAATACCAACAGTACGCTGCTTCCAAATGCGATTATCCGTCAGCAATGTTTCATATTCATCAACATAACCAGGAAATCGATTAGTAAAGTCCTCGATAAAATCAAGCACAGAACCTTGGCGGTTCTCATTCAGTTTATTGATTTGCGCTTTACTGCGGAATTTTGTTGTTTCATATTGCGGCATGCGGTCTGGCAAATCGCGATACACGCCGCCCGGGCGGTAATACGCGGCATGCATCCGCGCACCAGATACCGCTTCATACACGTCAAACAAGTCCTCACGCTCACGAAAAGCATAAATAAACATGGTCATCGCACCCAAGTCGAGGCCGTGCGCACCTATCCATAACAAATGATTCTGAATACGGGTAATTTCATCAAACATCACACGGATATATTGCGCACGAATAGGCACTTCTAGATTCAGCATCTTTTCGATGGCCATCACATAGGCATGCTCATTCGCCATCATTGACACATAGTCCAATCGATCCATGTAAGGGATGGATTGAAGGTAAGTGCGATTTTCTGCCAGCTTTTCGGTACCACGATGCAGCAAACCAATATGCGGGTCTGCACGCTGAATGACTTCACCATCCAACTCTAATACCAAACGCAATACGCCATGCGCCGCCGGGTGCTGCGGACCAAAGTTCATGGTGTAATTATGTATTTCAGCCATTGCGGAACCCTTCATCGCGGATGACGCGCGGCACGTTATTGCGCAACTCAATCGATACTGGCTGGTACACCACTCGCTGCTGCTCTGGGTCGTAACGCATTTCCACATTGCCGATAACAGGGAAATCTTTACGGAAAGGATGTCCGACAAATCCATAATCAGTCAAAATTCGACGCAAATCGGGGTGATTTTCAAACATAATGCCAAACAAATCAAACGCCTCACGCTCAAACCAGTTAGCCACTGGCCAGACATCCACTAAGGTCGGCAACACAGGGAAGCTATCATCATTAGCAAACACCCGTACGCGCACACGTTGATTCAGTGAGACAGAAAGCAAATGAAGCACGACAGCATAACGCTGCCCCTCCCATAGACCTTCTTGGTAATCACTATAGTCCACCCCACATAAATCAATGAGCTGCTCAAACTTAAGCTCACCGTGGTCACGCAATTTGACACAAGCAGAGACAAAATCTTTTGCATTGCATTCAACAGTGATTTCGTTAAAATCGATGACCAATTTGGCTAGACCCTGACCCAAGGCTAACTTTAATTGTGCGGATAACGCTTCTAATTTAGCTGACATATTTTTAGCGGCCTATTCGTTAACGAATCATTCTTAACGTGCAATCGTATTCGTACGTTTAATTTTTTTCTGTAACTGAATAATGCCAAATAACAAAGCCTCTGCCGTTGGCGGGCAGCCTGGCACATAAACATCAACAGGCACAATACGGTCGCACCCACGTACAACCGCATAAGAATAATGGTAATAACCACCACCATTAGCACAACTGCCCATAGAGATTACCCAGCGCGGTTCCGCCATCTGGTCATATACCTTGCGCAATGCAGGCGCCATTTTATTGACCAAAGTCCCAGCGACTATCATCACATCAGATTGTCGCGGGCTAGGCCTAAAAACAATACCGAAACGGTCAAGATCATATCGCGCGGCACCCGCGTGCATCATTTCCACTGCGCAGCAAGCCAAACCAAAAGTCATTGGCCACATAGAACCCGTACGCGTATAGTTAATGACCGTATCCAAGGTGGTGGTCACAAACCCTTTTTCTAATACGCCCTCAATACCCACTTAAATAGATTCCAATAGCAAATTAAAATAACCCATTAAAACAGTCAAACAGCTTGGCGCCTGAAACATCAATCCCACTCAAGCGCACCTTTTTTCCACTCGTAAATAAACCCGACTACTAGCACAAACAAAAACACCATCATGGCAAGAAAACCAAACAAACCGATTTCTTGCAGCACAACAGCCCATGGGAATAAAAATGCAATTTCTAGATCGAAAAGAATAAACAGAATAGCCACTAAGTAATAACGCACATCAAACTTCATACGCGCATCTTCAAAAGCCTCAAAACCGCACTCATAGGGTGAGTTTTTTTCAGGGTCTGGCTTATGTGGCGAAACCA
>JAZGEZ010000087.1:0-2913 GCA_036479055.1 Methylophilaceae bacterium
AGACTAGATAAATAATCCCACTCATCCGCATGGCAAATGGAATCAACGTTACGGCCACCAAAATAATAGTGTAGAGCAAAATATGTAATGTTGTGTACACCTCGCCATGTGTTACGGGTAACATTGGCAAACCTGACTTAGCATACTCTTCACGGCGATAAAGGGCTAATGCCCAGAAGTGTGGTGGTGTCCAAGCAAAAATAATCAGCACTAATATCCAGGCTTCAGCAGAAACAACGCCCGTGACTGCCGCCCAACCTAAGGCAGGGGGCATTGCTCCAGACAAGCCGCCAATCACAATATTCAGAGGGGTAGCAGGCTTTAAGAATATGGTATAAATTACAGCATAACCAATAAAAGTAGCGAAAGTCAGCCACATCGTTAGAGGATTCACGAAGAAATATAAGATAGCCAACCCGATAGTCGCCACGATAGTAGCAAAAATAAATGTTTGTTTTGAATTGATTTGACCCGTCGGCAATGGTCGTCCTCTCGTCCGGGCCATTTTCGCATCAATTTTTTGTTCAATTAAATGATTAAACGCTGCCGCTGCGCCTGAAGCCATCGCGATACCGATGGTAGCCGCTAATAGAATTTGGAGCGGCACCATGCCAGGCGTAGCCAAAAACATACCGATGACTGCAGTAAATACGATCAAAGCCGTTACACGTGGCTTACACAGTGTAAAAAAACTATTGAAATCTACTTTTTGCCCAAATGGGTTCATCCCTGTTGTTGCGCTCATTCAAAAACCCTTTAATTCATACCATTCGAATTGCGTTATTTAATTTCGCAGCTCATTTTGCAGTTCTGTAATTTTGGAGTTTAACACAACCACTATCATCAAAAGCAATGCAGCCACCATGTTATGAGCGACTGCAAGTGCTGTTGGTAAATGTAATAGCAAGTTGGCAACACCCAAACTGACTTGTATAACAAGCAAGACTAACATCATGCTTGCCACGTTTCTTAACTGCACCTGTTTCAGCAAATATAGGCCTACCAGCCCTAGGTATAAAAAGGTAATCAATGCACCTACTCGATGTATCCACTGAATAGCTACATAGGCGGGTAAAGCCATTGGTTTACCTTCAGTATTTTCTCCCAGTTCTCTAAACCAGTGGAATGCATTGGCAAAATCCATCTCTGGCACCCAAGCACCGTGACATTTGGGAAAATCAGTGCAAGCTAAAGCTGCGTAGTTAGTACTTGTCCATCCACCCAAGAAAATTTGTAGCAATAAAATAACAATAGCAAACCGCACCAACAATCTAGCATTACGCGACACTAAGAAATTAGCGGATACCTCACCCCAATGCCGGTGTGTAACCCATGTAAGCATTGCAAGCGTCGTCATTCCGCCCATTAAATGCATCGTCACAATCGCAGGCTTTAACAGCATGGTAACTGTCCACATACCTAATATGGCCTGAAAACCGACAATACCAATTAAGACAGTTGGCAACCAAGGTGAAACGTTAATCCGATCACGCTCCCGCCATGCCTGCACAAACAGTGCCAATACAAACAGCCCTAAAATACCAGCTAAATAACGGTGTATCATTTCTTTCCAAGCTTTTTCCTGCTCAACTGGAGAGTCTGGATAAGTCAAATGCGCTTCTTCAAGCGCCTCGCTACTTTGAGGAACGGTTAATGTGCCATAACAGCCAGGCCAGTCTGGGCAACCCAGCCCCGCATCAGATAAGCGCACATATGCACCCAGCACAACCACACACAGCGTAAGCACTGTTGCTATATAAGCAATTCGCTTGAACATACTACCTAGCCACCCCAAGAATTTTTCAGCAAACGCTTAAGATCTGCTCGCAACTCTTTTGGCGGCACGGCTTGTGGGTAGTGCATCATCAAGTTGCTAAGTGGATCCACTAAATATACGCTACCAACAGGTGCTGCATTAATAAAATTGCTGATAAAACGATCTGTCTTACCCTCATCAATCAAGATGATTAGCTCTGGAAATGTGGTTTGTAGGCTAGCAACTTGACCTTGATCTACACTACCCTGAAGAATCAATACCCGTTGCACACGTTTAACCTCTTTATGCAACGAGAGGTGGACTCTTCTAATCTTGTCAGCATTTGCTTGGCACGTCTCAGCACAGTTTGCATCATCAATCATGACTACACTCCATATTTTCTCCCAACCCTCGGCGTAAAATGCATTACCATTGACTTCAGTGAGCGCTGGAATATTGAGTGCAACAGGTGGTTGTATTAAGTGCCCAAAACTCTTTCCACCTGGTCTAATATCTAAAATATGTAAGGTTGCAGCAATGGTAAATGGCAAAACAAAAACAGCCGCCAACATTAATAACATTTTTCTACCTGTGCTTTTTTTTTGCATTTCTGCAAGGTTATTTGATTGACTCATTATTTCAAGATTCCTTATTAACTCTTTTAAAATTTAAGACGATATAGATGATAAATGATGTAAGGGCAAAGCCAAACCATTGATAAGCGTAACCTAAGTGCACAGTGACTCGGTCTTTAGGAATAGGCCAATGACGACTAAACCCACCGCCGCCACTCTTTGCATCCAACCGTACGACGTACGGTTTAATCTCAAATGGTGCAGCCTCTTTATATTGCTGCATATCAATATGTTGCCACACCTTCTTCCATTCTTTAGATTTCACAACAGGCGCTTCCAAAGTAAAAAACTTCGTGAGCGGAAAGAAAAGGTCCCCTTCTACTATCTGTTTACCTTCAGGTGTATTAATCACTGGTAATTCACGATTAAGATTCCCTTCTACCCAACCCCTATTCACCAATATATATTCAACGCTACCCTCTACCTTCAGCGGCGTTAATACGTGATAGCCGACGATATTGTCATTGACCTTATTATCAAGCAGTATTTGATACTGCTGCGCATAGACACCTTCAAACTTGA
>JAZGEZ010000088.1:0-50709 GCA_036479055.1 Methylophilaceae bacterium
TTGTTTGCTGAGCGGCAATAACTACTTTTCTTAATGCGTCGACAGACTCTTCTTTTCGAGCATTCTTAGCTCTTTTGAGGTTGGCTATCCATATGGTGGTGTGCTTGATGAGCTCCCATAATGAGATGGCAGTAATAAATTCAACCATACCAGCTTTTCAAGTGGTTAGTCATCGAAGAAAGAATGCTGCAGGAAATATACAGGCAGATGAGACTAGACATGCCCAAGTGACTCTTAAAACAATCGCAATAAAAATAATATGTTTAATACTCAAACGAGATAGGATGTTTATTAACTGCATACTAGACAGACCAATTTAGTTGTTAGTTGAAGAGATTTTACAGTAAATTGACAAGTGCTTAAGATAATAATGGCATAAAAAAGCCAAGCGTGGATTGCTTGGCTTTTTCAACTACATATTAATTAAGCTGTGAAGTTTGCGCTGGCAAAATCCCAGTTAGCTAAGCTTGTTAAAAATGTTTCAACAAACTTAGGACGCGCATTGCGGTAGTCGATGTAGTAAGCGTGCTCCCATACGTCGATGCAAAGCAATGCAGTATCACCAGTTGTTAATGGTGTGCCTGCTGCCCCCATGTTAACAATGTCTACTGTGCCATCATTTTTTTTCACTAGCCATGTCCAGCCTGAACCGAAGTTGCCGACCGCAGATGCTTGGAATGCTGCTTTAAAGTCGTCAAAGCTACCCCATTTCGCATTGATAGCATCTGCTAGCGCACCAGTAGGTGCAGTGCCGCCACTTGGCTTCATTGAGCTCCAAAAGAAAGTGTGGTTCCAGATTTGTGCTGAGTTATTGTAGATACCACCAGAAGATTTCTTGATGATGTCTTCTAATGCTGCGTTTTCAAACTCTGTACCAGAGATTAATTTGTTTAGATTAGTCACATAAGCATTGTGATGTTTACCATAATGGAAATCTAATGTTTCAGATGATATGTGCGGTGCTAACGCATCTTTTGCGTAAGGTAGATCTGGTAATTTATGTTCCATTTTATTTTCCTAACAGTTAACAGTTTTAAAATCGTAATGACCGCCTATTATTTTAAAGGCGTATTTTATTGTGTATTTTTCTTTTTTGCACGGGGATGAGCTGCATCGTACACTTTCGTAAGATGTTGATAATCTAAATGCGTATAGACCTGAGTGGTGCTGATGTTGGCGTGGCCAAGCATCTCTTGCACTGCCCGTAAATCCCCACTAGATTGTAGCACGTGTGAAGCGAAACTGTGACGCAACATGTGTGGATGCACTGATGAATCCACACCTTGTTTTATTGACCATGCTTTTAATCGGTATTGAATGTTGCGCGCTGAGATGCGTTTGCCTTGTTTACCTATAAAAACAGCTGTTTCTTTTGGGTTTTTAGTTAACAAACTAGGGCGAAGATTAAGCCACTTATGCATCGCATTCATTGCATGGTCGCCTAATGGCACAATGCGGGTTTTATTACCTTTACCGGTAACCGTGACAGTGCCTTCAGAAAAGTCTAATTGGTCAATATTGAGATTAATCAGTTCGCTTACTCGCAAACCAGAAGAGTAAAGCAATTCTAAAGCAGCATGGTCGCGTAGGCTTAAAATGTCATCACTCTTTATATCGACTAGTTTAATCGCCTGCTCAATAGAAAGTGCTTGGGGCAACGTTTTTGCTGATTTAGGTGCGCGCAAACCCTTGGCGGGATTGTTGCTGAAGCCGTGACGTTGTATGAGGTAGTCAAAGAAACCGCGCCAACTGGAGAGCCTGCGAGCAATGCTTTTTCCTCCCAAGCCTTTGCTATGTAAGCTAGCAATGATGCGGCGAATATGAGTGTTGTCCAATTTATCTAATGCAGTATTCCCGTTTATATCTAACAATTGTTTAATATCGCGCGCATAATTTTCTCGCGTAAGCGGACTTAAGCCCCGCTCGAAATTTAAGAAATTAAGATATTCTGTTAACAGATCCACATGTTTAACTTAGGTTTAAAGGTATCTTGAAATGGCAGCACTAAGAATTTCACCAATCTTGGTTACAAAATCTATACCCATGTCGGCATTAAAATGATGCTTGTCATTGCTAGCCAGTGCTAAAAAGCCAACACAAGCTTCACCCTTTAAAGGGATAACCGCCATGGACGCGACTGAGTCAACAAACCAGTTCTTGTCAGCGATTGTTGGCGGTGTACCGCAGTAAGGCTTTTCTAACGCTAAAATCCAAGTTTTGGTTTCACCTGAGACTTCACCAAATGCTGCTTTTATGTATGCAGCTTTATCAGGATTATCAGACCATACGCTCAAATGTGACCCGTTCAAATTAAAATTTTCAGGTAAAAATCGATTAATAAATTGCTTGATAGCATCAAAATCTTTAGCTTGATGTAAGCCCGTGTTTAATGCGTGTATTTTATTTGAGATGACATCATTTTCTTCTGCATTGAGAACAAGTTCCGCAAAGCGTTCTTGAAGCGCGTTGATTTTATCGCGTTGCGCTAGTTGCTGGCGCTCTCCCAAAGAGATGGTGCCATTGCCGTGAGGGCTAGGTAAATTAATATCGGCTAATAAACTAGCGTTTTTTTCAAAAAATGCTGGGTTGTTTTTTAAATATGCTGCAATTTCATCTTCTTGCATTGTTAAATCCTAATATATATTTTAATTAATGCTGTAAATTATCTTTAGTTAGATCTCTATCGTACCCTCAAACACAATTTTTGCAGGGCCCGTCATCATGACAGCTGAATCATTTCCCACCCACTCAATATTGAGTGAGCCCCCACGTGTGTTGACCAATACTGGTGATTGTAGCAAATTTAACTGAATGCCACTGACGACAGCAGCACAGGCGCCAGTGCCACAGGCAAGTGTTTCTCCACTACCACGTTCAAATACACGTAATTTTATTTCATTTTGGCTAACTATTTCCATAAAACCCGCGTTGACGTGCTCAGGAAAGTTTTGATGCGATTCAATTTGCGGTCCGAGTTCTAACACTTTCGCCGTTTCAACATTATCTACAATGACTACGGCATGTGGATTTCCCATGGAGAGAGCAGAAATTTCTACCTCAATATTGTTGAGTGCTAGGGTGTATTTTTCTTGTTGCTTGCCAACTAAAAAAGGCAGTGTTTCAGGCGCAAAACTAGGCGACCCCATATTAACCGTCACTTCACCATTATCTAGCAGCTTAAGTAGAATGATGCCGCTGGCAGTTTCTACTGATATATTACGTTTCTGCGTAAGATTTTTGTCAACGACAAAGCGAACAAAGCAACGTGCGCCGTTCCCGCACTGTTGCACCTCACCACCATCCGCATTAAAAATGCGATAACGAAAATCCACATTAGGCGTATTTGTTTTTTCTACCATCAGTAATTGATCACAGCCTACACCGAAGTGGCGATTAGCTATATGTTCAACCTGCTTAGTCGTGAGTAGAATGGGGGATGTGTAACTATCAACAACAACAAAGTCATTGCCCGTACCCTGCATTTTGGTGAAGTGAAGTTTCATGATGCCGATGATACTGCATACAGAAGAACTTTAGTATGGGTGCTGATTATATTTAAGTATAAATTAGACGAATTATCTACTACAATAACGAAAATCGTTGTTCTGATGCACTGGCTTTAGCCTTTAGTTGGTGTTTCATTTCTTATTTTCATTAACTTTAAAATTTTCAAGGCGCACAATGAATGAATTTCTTTTTACTTCAGAATCTGTTTCTGAAGGCCATCCTGATAAGTTAGCAGATCAGGTTTCCGATAGTATTTTAGATGCAATATTAACGCAAGATCCAACTGCTAGAGTAGCGGCTGAAACGTTAGCTAACACTGGTTTAATAGTGCTGGCTGGTGAAGTCACGACGACTGCCAAAGTTGACTATATTAAAGTCGCGCGCGAAGCCGTTAAACGTATTGGTTATGATAACGGTGATTATGGGATTGATTACAAAAGCTGTGCCGTATTAGTCGCTTATGATGAACAGTCACCTGATATTGCACAAGGGGTAGATAACGCAAATGATGATCCATTAGATCAAGGTGCAGGCGATCAAGGCTTAATGTTTGGTTATGCGGTGAATGAAACACCACAATTGATGCCATTACCAATTTGGCTGAGTCACCGCATTATGGAGCGACAAGCACTGTTGCGTAAAGATGGCCGCTTGCCATGGCTGCTACCAGATGCAAAAGCACAAGTAACGGTGCAATATGTGGATGGTAAGCCACACAAAATTGATACCGTATTAGTATCAACACAACATACGCCAGAAATGACGTTGGAAGCCATTCGCGAAGCGACGATTGAAGAAATCATTAAGCCAATGTTGCCACAAGACTTGATTAAGGGCGAGATTAAGTATTTGGTGAACCCAACCGGTCGTTTTGTTATTGGTGGGCCACAAGGGGATTGTGGTTTAACCGGCCGTAAAATTATAGTAGATACTTATGGAGGGGCTGCGCCGCATGGGGGTGGCGCATTCTCAGGTAAAGATCCATCAAAAGTTGATCGTTCTGCTGCCTACGCAGGCCGTTATGTCGCTAAAAATATTGTGGCAGCGGGTCTAGCTGATAAATGTATGGTGCAAATGAGTTACGCTATCGGTGTGGCAGAGCCCACTTCTATCATGGTGGAAACGTATGGAACAGGCAAAGTCTCTGATGAGGTATTGACCAAGCTGGTGCGTGAACATTTTGATTTACGCCCTAAAGGCATCGTGCAAATGTTAGATTTACTCCGTCCTATTTATACTAAAACGGCTGCTTATGGTCACTTTGGTCGTGATGAACCAGAGTTTACTTGGGAAGCTACTGATAAGGCGGCTGCTTTAAAGGCTGCAGCCGGAATGTAAATACTAACGATATAATTTTATGCTTTTAAAAAAGAGGGCTTTTTAGCCCTCTTTTTTTGGATAATTTGTGCTGGGATTCTGTGAAAATACACGTCTTATGCTTGAAACTATTCCCACGCGGCATATGAAGATAGATGACATTAATAAATTATGGATAGTGCTAAGTGTTTGATTTTTTGAAATTGGTGGATTTAACGATATAATGCAAGGCTTCTAAGGAACGTTGCGAGGGTGTTCTCACATTCCCAGGCTTAGAGATGTTTTAACTGCGTTCACTTTTTACTGTGCGAGCACGGAATATAAAGGTGAGCGATGGCTTCCAAAGATATACTTCCTTGCTCAGTTTTCATTCATTAAAGGATTATTATGAATACTGTAGCTAATCAAGATTATGTAATTGCTGATATTAATTTAGCAGATTTTGGCCGCAAAGAAATTGCGATTGCCGAAACTGAAATGCCAGGTTTAATGGCGATTCGTGAAGAATATGCAAAAGCGCAACCACTGAAGGGTGCGCGTATTACGGGTTCACTTCACATGACAATTCAAACAGCCGTGCTGATAGAAACCCTTAAAGATTTGGGTGCTGAAGTACGCTGGGCATCATGCAATATTTATTCAACACAAGATCATGCAGCGGCTGCGATTGCTGCAGGGGGTACGCCAATATTTGCCATAAAAGGCGAAACGTTAGAAGAGTACTGGGATTACACCCATCGTATTTTTGAATGGCCTGATGGCGGTTACAGCAATATGATTCTAGATGATGGCTGTGATGCAACAATGTTATTGCACATCGGTAAAGACGCAGAAACAGATTTATCTGTTTTAGGTAACCCGGGTTCAGAGGAAGAAATTTTCTTATTCAATTCAATTAAAGCAAAACTAAAAACTGACCCAACGTGGTACTCAACACGAATAGCTGAAATCAAGGGTGTGACGGAAGAAACTACAACAGGCGTACATCGTTTATACCAAATGTTTGAAGATGGTAAATTGGCTTTCCCTGCTATTAATGTGAATGACTCAGTGACTAAATCTAAGTTTGATAATTTATATGGTTGCCGTGAATCGCTAGTGGATGCAATTAAACGTGCAACTGATGTGATGATTGCAGGTAAAGTAGCTGTAGTGATTGGTTACGGTGATGTGGGTAAAGGCTCTGCACAAGCATTACGTGCGTTATCTGCGCAAGTATGGATAACAGAAATTGATCCAATTTGTGCATTACAAGCAGCAATGGAAGGCTACCGTGTTGTAACGATGGAATATGCCTGTGAACACGGCGATATCTTCGTGACAACCACAGGCAACTATCACGTGATTACGCATGATCATATGACCAGAATGAAAGACCAAGCCATTGTATGTAATATCGGTCACTTCGATAATGAAATCGATATTGCTTCATTAGAGCAATATGAGTGGGATGAAATTAAACCACAAGTAGATCACGTGATCTTCCCAGATGGTAAGCGTATTACATTACTTGCTAAAGGGCGTTTGGTGAACCTGGGCTGTGGTACTGGCCACCCAAGTTATGTGATGAGTTCTAGTTTTGCGAATCAAACGATTGCACAAATCGAGCTGTTTACTAAAACAAAAGACTATCCATTGGGTGTCTATACCTTAGCGAAGCACTTGGATGAAAAAGTGGCTAGGCTGCAATTGAAAAAGTTGAATGCTGAGCTGACTGAATTAACCCAAGAGCAAGCAGACTATATCGGTGTATCAAAACAAGGCCCTTATAAACCAAATCATTATAGATACTAAACCTTAATTGACTATTTATTAGGAGTCATGGATGAGATTTTTGCTCGGTTGGATAATTAATGCACTAGCATTATTGCTGGTGGCACACTTTGTCCCTGACATCTATATGAGCGGCCTAGATGTTGCCCTAATTGCCGCGGTTGTCATCGGCTTGGTTAATATTTTAATTAAGCCAGTATTGGTCATCTTGACGTTGCCAATCACGATACTTACGCTCGGCATATTCATCTTGGTCATCAATGGTGTTTTGTTCTGGGTGGTTGGGCATTATTTGCAAGGGTTTGAAGTGCGCACCATTGTTGCTGGTGTTATTGGTGCGGTGGCTTACAGTCTCATTTCTTGGTTGTTAGCAACGTTATTTATCAAAAAAAAGTAGCCTTACTTTGAAGGTGTAAAATAGAAAACTAACTATGAAAAATATCCCATTAAGCTTTGAATTTTTCCCGCCAAAAACAGAAGATGGCATTGCTAACTTACGTGCAACACGTAATAAACTTTCAGTATTTGACCCGGAATTCTTTTCGGTAACATTTGGCGCAGGTGGCTCGACTCGTGACCGTACGATGGATGCAGTTTTTGACATTCAAAAAGAAGGGCACTCTGCAGCGCCGCATATTTCTTGTATTTCTGCTAGCAAAGAAGAAGTGCGTGCACTATTAACAGCCTACCAAGATAAAGGTATTAAACGCTTAGTCACTTTACGTGGTGACGTGCCTTCAGGTGTGGTGAGTGCCGGAGACTTTAAATATGCGAATGAGCTGGTTAGTTTTATTCGCCAAGAAACAGGCGATTGGTTTCATATTGAGGTGGCTGCCTATCCAGAAACTCATCCAGAAGCTATTTCAGTCAGTAGTGATATTGCACATTTTAAGCAAAAAGTAGAGGCTGGGGCAAACTCAGCAATTACCCAGTATTTTTATAATGCGGATGCCTATTTTAGCTTCTTAGAAAGCTGTCAAAAAGAGGGGATTAACGTGCCGATAGTACCAGGCATTATGCCGATTTATAACTATACGCAGCTTGCTCGCTTTTCAGGTATTTGTGGCGCAGAAATACCACGTTGGCTACGTTTAAGGTTGGAAGCCTATGCGGATGACTTACCTTCACTGCGTGCTTTTGGGGTCGATGTAATGAGTGATCTTTGTACTAAGCTACTAGACTCAGGTGTGCCTAGCCTTCATTTTTACACACTGAATCAAGCAGGCGTTATCTCTAAAATTATCAATAACGCCAACTTGGGGCCTAGTCAATAGTTCTTAAGTGTTTACTGAAGAGTAAGGCCGCGTGGATTAAAGAGAGCGTCTTCTACAAATGAATAGTCTTTTTCACGCCCTCTATTCCACAGAGCCATCATCGTAATCCAACGTGCCTCTTCAATAGTAATAACCGATTGCTTTAATGCCATTGCACGGTCAATAATTAGGTCGCGCTCCATATCGCTAATGACATTAGCTTGCTGTAAAAAAATCAAAAAACCTAAGCTTTCAGTATTGATTTTCCTTAATTCACTTTTAGTAAAAACACGCATTGCTGTTTCATTGTGTGTGTAGTTATTCTCCGGCGCATTAAGCATGGATTTCATTTCTTGAAACCAATCAAAAGCACCTAAAATATCATTTTGTTTAAAACCTGCTTCTGATAACTCTTGCTCTAAAATGTCATCATCAGGCATGGAGCGACTTGCAAAGTAATTCTCGAACATGAAAACCAAAACCTCGAACATATCTCTCCCCACATTAATATCTTTATAATAGTTATATTAGGCGCTGATAATTTCCGCCTGCTAGAACAGAAATTTTACCTTCTAGCTCCAACATCATAAGCATGGATGAAAGTGCTTCTGCCGTCAATCCTGATGACACCAGCAGAGATTCAAAGTTGATGGCATCAAACCCCATGGAAGCTAATAGGGCATTGGTTTCTACTGACTTTTCACCCATTTGGGCATGTGACCCAAGTGGGCTATGCTCTGGGATTATGT
Organism: Methylophilaceae bacterium; assembly: GCA_036479055.1. Classification (GTDB taxonomy): domain Bacteria; phylum Pseudomonadota; class Gammaproteobacteria; order Burkholderiales; family Methylophilaceae. Next base: position 8,600 of record JAZGEZ010000088.1, read on the forward strand.
TTTTCAGCTCATCTAGTATGTCCATCGCACTTTCTACTAATTTGGCGCCCTGCTTAATGAGTAAGTGACAGCCTTTAGAAACAGGGGAGTGAATAGATCCGGGAATAGCAAATACCTCACGACCTTGTTCTGCTGCTAATCTTGCGGTAATGAGTGAGCCACTTTTGATATTGGCTTCAACGACTAAGCAACCTAAACTTAACCCACTGATAATACGATTTCGGCGTGGAAAGTTTTGTGCTTTAGATGGTGTTCCTAAAGGAAACTCAGAAACAACTAAGCCACGTTCGGCGATTTTATGCGCTAAATCACGGTGTTTTGCTGGGTAGACAATATCCAACCCAGTCCCTACTACAGCAATAGTCGCGCCATTATTTTTTAGTGCACCACGATGCGCAGCACCATCGATACCCAATGCCATCCCGCTTACGATACATAAACCTTGATTGCATAATTCTTGGGCAAAATCACTCGCATTCTTTTCCCCTTGTGGCGTTGCATTTCGACTGCCGACCATGGCAATAGCAGGCTGATTTAGCCAATCTAAATTACCAATTGCATACAGGACAACAGGGGGGTTACTGGTTTGTAATAAGCGTTGCGGATAGCTAGTATCAGCTAATGTGACAATATGTGTATTGTTTTTTTTTAACCAATCTAATGTAGGCTGGATGGCTTTAGTTTGAACACCTTGGTTGACTTTTGAAGCTAATGGGTTGCTTACAACTTCTCTAAGTTGGCTAATGCTGGCACTGAATATTTTATCTGGAGAACCAAACTTTGTTAAAAGTTGGCAGATATTTGCATTGCCTAAGCCTTGAATCTGACTAAGTGATACCCATAATGCTGCTTCGTCAGGTTCAGACTTATCTGCTTGCATTTAAGGTGTATGCACGGCATCTAGCGTAAATACGGCATTAGACGTGTTCATAATTAGCGCATATGACACACGATCAAATGTTCTAAAGACCATCATTAAGCCTACACGCTCATCAGGCAGTTTGATTTGTCCTGGTTCTAGCTTAATTTTTGTATCGGCGGGCTCTACTGTTACATCAGAATCTGATTTTTTATACTCAGGATCTTGAATAATTCGGCCATAGCGGCTAATCGCTAATACATGCCCAACTTCTAGACCATCTCTTTCACCTAAATTAATGGCGACCACGCTATTAGGACCAGCTTCGGCTACACTGCCGGCCACACCACCACTAATGCGAATGATACGACCTCTAACCTCAGTTTCGGGGGCATGAGGCACAAAGCTACTTTGAAACTTATCTACAGAAGCCACAAGGCGATCTTTAACAAATATTTCTTCTTTCGCTGTTATGATGTCTGCAGATGCTGGCTTGCCAAAACGCGCGATACTTAAGTCACCTAGATGTATTGCTTCTGTTCCGAGAATCTCTTTGGTATCAGGGTCGATAAATTGATCACCAGCACGGTAAACGTTCCAATGTACACCGGCACTTTCTTCAACATTGTTGACGTAAACCCGAGTGCCTGGGCTTAATATAACGTGGTCATCAGGGCCTGCAATAATACGTGGAGCAGATGCAAGTTGGTCGTTCTCAATTAATAAAGGTTGGTTTAAGAACGGGGTGATGACGCTAGGTGTAATTGTTTTAATTGCTTCTTTTTCTAGCGCTTCTACACGAATGGCAGGTTCCAACGTGACAGTTTCACGCAGTAGTTTTAATTGTGGGTACTTTCCACTTTTGTCTAATACAACAACATCACCCGGATAGATTAAATGCGGGTTTTTAATTTGAGAACGATTCATTCTCCAAACTTTTGGCCAAAGCCAAGGGTTGTTTAAAAATTTCCCAGAAATACCCCATAGCGTATCGCCTTTAACAACGACATGTCTGTGAGGATGGTTCTTTTTCAGCTGAATTTCATCAGCAAATACATTTAGGCTTAAGCAACCAAGTGCAAGTAGCGTTATAATGGTGCGAAGTAAATTTTTTTTATACATTGATGATCTCAGTCAAAAAATAGCGGATTCTATCCGCGAAGTTGGATTAAATTTATCATGTAATCCATTAAGAAATCAAGCATTTTTGGAAAATTAATCGCTTTATGGCAACCTTAACAATATTAAATTACCCAGATCCGCGTTTACATCAGGTGGCAAAGCCTATTTTAAAAGTAGATGATGAGATTCGCCAGCTAATTGATGGGATGGCAGAAACCATGTATGCCGCTCCAGGCATAGGTTTGGCGGCTACGCAAGTGGATCGGCATATACAGTTAATCGTGATTGATACCTCTAAAGAACAAAATGATTTGTTGGTGTTGGTAAATCCCAACATTATTGCCAAAAGTGGCCTTCAAGATTATGAAGAGGGTTGTCTGTCTGTCCCTGGCGTATACGAAATTGTTACGCGAGCAGAAAAAATTACGGTTGAAGCATTGGATAGAAACGGTAAAAAATTCAAATTAGACGCTGAAGAATTGTTGGCGGTATGTATACAGCATGAGATGGACCACTTGAAGGGTAAGATGTTTGTCGAGTATTTGTCTCCACTTAAGCGTAACCGTATTAAGATTAAGATGCTTAAAAATGCACGTGAAATTGCTAAAAACGCATAATTAAATTAAGTGTACTAAATGAAAATTATTTTTGCAGGTACCCCAGAATTTGCAGTCCCCGCATTAAGTGCGCTCATTGCAGCCGGGCATGAGATTGTGATGGTGCTAACACAGCCAGACCGTCCTGCAGGACGAGGCATGCGACTACGGGCTAGCCCAGTAAAACAATTAGCGCTGCAGCATGATTTAAATGTGTATCAGCCTGCATCACTAAAACCAGAAGCAATCAAAGCTACGATAGCGGCGACGCAAAGTGATGTGATGGTTGTCGCAGCCTATGGGTTGATTATTCCCACGGTAGTATTGGGCATGCCTAAACTAGGATGTTATAACATTCATGGCTCACTGCTCCCAAGGTGGCGGGGTGCTGCTCCCATTCATCGAGCAATTTTAGCGGGAGATGCAGAAACAGGCGTAACCATTATGAAGGTTGTGCCCAAACTTGATGCTGGTGCAATGATTAGTAAAAAAGTGATTCGTATTTTAGAGACAGATACAACACAAACATTGCATGATGCCATTAGTGGGCATGGTGCATTATTGATGGCGGAGGCGATGCTTATATTGCAAGAAACAGGTTGTTTAGAGGCAGAGCAACAAGATGAAACCTTAGTGACTTATGCGCATAAGGTAGAAAAAGCTGAGTCTGTATTAGATTGGCAAAAAACGGCAGTCGAGTTATCTCGGCAAATCCGAGCCTTCAATCCTTTCCCCGTCACTACTGCAAAATTTAGAGAAGATACTTGCCGCATTTGGTTTGCAACAGTCCTTAACGAGAGTACGCTTGCAAAAGCGGGTGAAATAATAGCGTTAGATCAATATATTGATGTGGCATGCGGGCAACAAATATTACGTATTCAAGCATTGCAAATGCCAGGTGGAAAGCGTCAGAAAGCAGTTCAGTTTATTCAGGGGCAGCATGTGAAAATAGGTGAATTTTTCAAATAGCCGCTTGAGTTTATTAGGGTTTGGTATCATATTTAATCGTTATAGGCTTTATATTTAAAGGAGACTTCTATGTTAGGTAGTTGGATTAAAACGTTTATGTTGATGGCGGCAATAACTGCGCTATTTGGTGGTGTAGGAGCAGCTTTAGGCGGCGGCGTTGGTATGCTATTGGCCCTAGTATTTGCTGGAGGGATGAATCTCTATGCCTATTGGTTCTCCGATAAGGCAGTATTAAAAATGTATGGTGCGCAGGAAGTAACGCCAGAGAATACAGAGCTACGTAGTTATTACAGCATGGTTAAAGAGCTTGCAGAAAATGCACAGTTGCCAATGCCAAAAGTTTATGTGATTAATGAACAGCAACCGAATGCTTTTGCTACAGGTCGAAATCCAGAACATGCTGCTGTTGCTGCAACAGTAGGCATTATTAGCGCTTTAAGTGAGCGAGAGTTGCGCGGCGTAATGGCACATGAGCTAGCACATGTGAAACACCGCGACACACTTATTTCGACAGTTTCAGCGACAGTGGCAGGCGCAATTTCAGCGATTACGATGTTTGGCGGTAGGCGGGGAGGTGTGGGTTTTCTCATGATGATTTTGGCGCCAATGGCAGCATCACTCATACAAATGACTATTTCACGTGCGCGTGAATATGAGGCTGATAGAGTGGGCGCGGAAATTAGTAAAGATCCAAAATCACTGGCAAGCGCATTAGAAAAAATTCAAAACTTTGCCCGTCAAGTGCCTAACCAAACAGCAGAAATGCACCCAGAAACAGGGCAGATGATGATTGTTAATCCACTGTCAGTAGGCCGTTTAAAAAACTTATTTAGTACACACCCTAAGACAGAAGAGCGAGTGAGAAGGCTAATGGAAATGGCAAGTCAATACTGACTGTTAACTATGGTTAGCCAGCGGCGTCATGTACAAGAGAAGCACGAGAGATTTAATGTCAATTTATTTTTAAATGAGTTTAACTTTCGCTACCATACAGATTTTAAAGTTGTCGAGGAGCCAAATCCGCCAGAAGCTATTATCCAATCTAAAGGTTCGACTCGATGGGTTGAAGTTACGACGGCTTACATGAGTGAAGAGTACGCCGTTGATCTTAATACCTATGCGGTAGTAGGAGAAAGGCATAAACCGAGTAGACAAGGGTTATTAATTGAGGCTGATGGGAAGTTTGCTAAGCAATTTGTATCGGTAGTTAAAAAGAAATTAGAAAAACCAACTTACGAGCCTTTTTATAAGAAACATGGAAAAGGTTATCTTGTTGTGTCGGTAAAATACCCCTTGTTTGGGGTGGACACATTAAAAACAATCCAACGTATTTGGGATGAAACTCAAGTTCTTGATAAAAGCTTCTTTAAATCTATATATATTACATACCCAATATTTGGTCGGTATAAGACGTCACTCTGGAAATCGAATCTAGGTTAGAAATTATCACCTAACCGTTTAGATGACTCTCTTTTTGAGCGAGATATAAAACCCAATAATCAGCTAATCAAGTAGAATTCTAGCACTTAAGCATTTGAAAGCATTTTTTTGTATATTTCTCAGCAAATCGCAGCAATGGCTGTATCCGATGTATTAGGCGGCCGTAATCTCACTTTGGCATTACCTGAGGCACTCGATATTTTTCCTAAAGCAACACCACAGCAAAAAGGAGGTGCAGCTGATTTGAGTTATGGCACTTTGCGTTTTTATGGTGAAGTGAACGCTTACTTAACACGGCTACTAGAAAAGCCATTGAGTAATGTCGATATTAATTCATTATTGTTAGTGGCTATCTACCAATTGCTACATGATAAAGCTGAAGATTTTACAATCGTGAACCAAGCGGTCAAAGCGGCAGGCTATGCAAAACCACGTTGGGCGAAAAGTTTAGTGAATGGCGTGTTACGTAATTTCTTGCGCAAAAAAGAAGCGCTCCGCAGCAGCTTAGAAAGAGATGAGGAGGCGGTCTACTCTTATCCAAAATGGTGGATAAATAAACTTAAAGTGCAATATCCGCAACATTGGCAAGCTATTTTGGAGGTGGGTAACAGCCACCCACCAATGACTTTGCGTGTCAATAGGCGGAAATCGAGTGCTGATGAGTACATTAAACTGTTAGCACATCAAGGCATTGAGGCGGAAAAGTTAGCGATAGAGACAGTGATGCTGGCCAAGCCGATACCAGTGGAGCAAGTGCCAGGTTTTGCCGAAGGAGTGGTTTCTGTGCAGGATTATGGTGCACAATTAGCCGCAAAATTACTAGATTTGAAAACGGATATGCAAGTGTTAGATGCCTGTAGCGCCCCTGGCGGAAAGGCAGGGCATGTTTTAGAGCTTTCTGATGTGCAGTTAACCGCTTTGGATAATGATGTTCAACGCTTAAAGCGTGTGGAAAGTAATTTAAAAAGATTAAATTTAGCGGCTGATTGCCAGCTCGGTGATGCAGGTACGTGGCAAGTGGGTCAGTCATTTGATTGTATTTTGGCTGATGTGCCGTGTACTGCATCGGGTATTGTGCGTCGGCATGTCGATATTAAGTGGTTAAGACGTGAGTCGGATATTGTCTCTTTTGTGCAACAGCAAGCGCTCATTTTGGCTAATTTGTGGCAATTATTGTCAAAAGGCGGTAAATTGCTTTATGTGACTTGCTCAATTTTTGACGAAGAGAATCAACAACAAATTGATGGCTTTCTCGAACGTAATAAAGATGCAACTCAGCTACCACTTGAGCTGGCTGCTGATAGGGCTAACAACTTTAATATTCAACATGGTCAACTCATCCCCACAAAAACGCACGATGGATTTTTTTATGCATTACTGCAAAAAAGTTAGTTTATTTTTAGCACTAATGTTTTTGTCTCTTCATGTTTTTGCGGAGCATGGCGCCATCGTGATAAAAGCTGCTGACTTAAAAGCGGTAGGTGAAGTCTTTAAGTTGAACGCAGACTTAGAAATTGAACTGGATGAGAAAATTGAGGAAGCCATTAACAAGGGTGTTATGGTCGAGTTCTTATATGAGTTTGAACTGGTAAGCCCACGTAGCTTTTGGTTCGACAAAAATATTGTTGAGACGAGTACAAGCATAGCGGTTAGCTATCATGCATTAAGCCGCCAATACTTGGTAACGCAAAGCGGGCGTCAAACCTCACACGAAATTTTAAGTGAGGCGATGATAGAGTTCGTGCAATTGTATGATTGGAAAGTGCTAGACAAGTCCATGATTGAAAGTGACCGTGAATACGTAGGGACACTTAACGTTAAGTTGGATCAGAGCAAACTCCCGAAGGCGATACAGGTGGAAGCGATTAGTTCAGAGGGCTGGAACCTAGTTGCGGATCCGTTTGAATGGTCACCAAAAGATCTGAATCAGTAGCATGAGATATATTGTATTTTTTAGTGCGGCTTTAGGATTGATTTTGCTGTATTTGCTCTCCTTGGCCAGTGCAAATACAGCGGTCACTGGCAGCTACTATAAAATTCTGTTGTATCTCAATATTGCACTTGCAACAGTCCTTGTTGTTTTAATTACTATTCAGTTTAAGGGCCTATATAAAAACATTAAAAACCATGTAGTTGGCAGCCGGTTAAACCTTCGTATGGTGAGTGCTTTTGCTATGATGGCAATCATTCCAGGTGTTATTGTTTATTCAGTTTCGGTCAATTTTCTTTCAAGCTCAATCGAATCATGGTTTAACGTTAAGGTGGAATCAGCGTTAGATGGCGGTTTAAGTTTAGGACAGCGTGCATTAGATGCCTTGCTTGCTGATATGGAACTTAAAGCAGAAAGTATGGCGACTTCATTGTCACTACAACCGACACGCTCTCAGTACCGGTTGTTAAATGATTTGCGTGAAAAATCAGGTATACAAGATGCGACTTTACTATCCCCCAGTGGCCGCATTATGGCGGTATCTAGTGGTGATTCATCGAGTTTCTTACCAGAGTTGCCCAGCCCTACACAACTAAGACAGGCTAGCTATCAACTTTATGGAAAAGTAGAGCCCATTCCAAATAAGGGTTTGTATTTGCGTATTTTAGTACCAGTGCACTCACAAGCCTTAACAGGCGATACTTTGATTCTACAATTACTGCATCCTGTGCCTAAGTCTTTATCGAATACTGCGGAAGCGGTGCAAGATGTGTATCGCGACTATCAAGAACTCTCATACAGCCGAAATTCGATAAAGGAAGTATTTAAGCTGACACTTACACTGGTTCTAATGTTAGCAATGCTTTCTGCTCTAGCTATTGCATTTGTGTTGAGCCGGCGGTTATCTCAGCCATTGACAGTGCTGGCAGAAGGTACCAGAACAATAGCTGACGGTAACTACAGTAAAATGTTACCTGAGCATGGTAAAGATGAGCTAGGTGTTCTAGTGAAATCATTTAACAGCATGACGCGACAGCTACAAGATGCTAATAAAGCGACCGAGCGTAACCGCGCTAGGCTAGAAGCTGCACGTGGTTATTTAGAAACCATTTTGGCGCATTTATCATCAGGTGTTTTAGCCATAAACAGTGATGGAGAGTTGCGTACTTTTAATTTGGCGGCAATCAATATTTTAGGCATTAGTTTAGACCCGTATCAAGACAAGCCATTTGTCAAGATTGCAGCAGAACACCACTTTTTAGCAGAGTTTGTTAAGGTAGTGCAAACACATTTTGAGCTTACCTTTAGTGAAGAGGAAACTGAAGCAGAGTTAAGTCGACAGCTGGAAGTAATGGGGCTGCAAGGCAAGCAGCAATTGTTAGTGCGTGCAACACGATTACCAGAAAATACGAATCGTGGCTTCGTCGTCGTGTTTGATGATGTGACTACGATGGCCGAAGCACAGAGAGATGCTGCCTGGAGTGAGGTGGCACGGAGATTAGCGCATGAGATTAAAAATCCATTAACGCCTATTCAGCTTTCGGCTGAGCGGATGCAACATAAATTATCTGAAAAGCTTAGCAAAGAAGATGCTGGGTTGTTGAAGCGGGCGACTAATACAATTGTCAATCAAGTTGACGCAATGAAAACGATGGTAAATGAGTTTAGTGAGTATGCAAGAGCACCCTCAGCAAACCTGACTAAAATTAATGTAAACAAATTAATAACAGATATATCAAGCTTGTATGAAGATTCACAAGCTAAAATCACTTACGATTTAGCCCCTGATATGCCTGATTTATCAGGTGATGCAACAATGCTAAGACAGGTGTTACATAATTTAATGCAGAATGCACAAGATGTATTATTAGAAAAAGAAGAAGAATCGCCTGAAATCCTTGTTAAAACTGAATGGAACCAAACAACGGTAAGCTTAATAGTAAGTGACAATGGGAGTGGATTTCCAGAGCATTTGTTAGCACATGCTTATGAGCCATATGTGACTACAAAAGCGCATGGCACTGGATTGGGGCTGGCGATTGTTAAAAAAATGGTCGAAGAGCACTATGGACAGATTACAATAGAAAATAATGCTTCGGGTGGCGCATGTATTACAATACAGTTACCACTTGGGGATGATGGGAATAATGAAGTCCAAACAGAGAAAATTGAATTAAAAGCTAAAGCAGTTACAACAAAAGTAAACGTGGTAAAAACCGTAAAGACAAAAAGGTAGTATAAAAATGGCATCTAGAAATATTTTGGTAGTAGATGATGAGGTTGGTATTCGTGAGTTGTTGAGTGATATCTTGCAAGATGAGGGCCACCGTGTCACGACAGCAGAAAATGCACAAATTGCACGTGAGATGCGCTTAGCTAAAAGGCCTGATCTGGTTTTGTTGGATATTTGGATGCCAGACTGTGATGGGATTAGCTTGTTGAAAGAATGGGGTAACGCTGGATTGTTAAACATGCCCGTTGTCATGATGTCTGGTCACGGTACGATAGATACGGCAGTGGAAGCGACCAGAATAGGTGCTTTTGATTTTTTAGAAAAACCTATTGCGATGCAGAAACTATTAAAAACCGTTTCTGAAGCGTTAACACATGCGGAGAATTTACCAACAACCGAAATGAACTTGGCTAGTCTAGGTAAAGGCCAAGTAATCAATGAGCTTAAGCAACGGTTAGAGCAAATATCTCGCACTAAAACAGCACTCTTGTTGATGGGTAACAGAGGCGGCAGTGTGGAGCTTTGTGCGCGTTTCTTGCATTTGCCTGAAACACCTTGGGTGGGATTGTCTGAATATGAAAAGCTATCAAGTGCGCCTTTAGAAATATTAGAGCAGGCACGTGAAGGTGTCGTATTTATTGATGAGCTCACAGAGCTGAGCAAGTCTGAACAAAAAGGGTTAAGTCTGTTGTTATCTAATGCGGCAAAGTATGATGTGCGCATCATATGCGCAACAATGTACAGTTTGCCGCAGCTTGTGCAGAACACAAAAATAGAGCAATCATTATTACAAATACTTTCTAATACCAACTTAAAAGTACCAAGTTTAAGTGAACATCCAGAGGATATTCCTGATTTAGTATTGTCTATGGCTGCTTTATTAACAGAGTCTTCAGGCATTACTTACAAGAGTTTTGATGTGGCTTCATTAAATGGTTTGCGTAATGCTGAATGGACAGGGGATTTAAAACAGCTTGAAGCCGTTGTGCAAAACCTTATGTTGACCAGCCTTGATGAGAAAATTACATTAGAAGATGTTGCTCGCGTGCTGGAGCAGTTTACTGATGCATCTTCTGACAGTGCGGTGATATTGCCAATAGACTTGGGACAGCCTCTTCGCAGTGCTAGGGATGAGTTCGAGCGCTATTACTTTAGACACCATATGAAGCTAGTGAACAACAATATGAGCAAGTTGGCAGGGATTTCTGGTTTAGAGCGCACCCATTTATATCGTAAGCTCAAACAGTTGGGTGTGAGTATTAAAGGCTAGTTCTTTAAAGGCCTATTTCGAGTATGACTGGGGTGTGATCACTTGGCCGCTCTAGCTTTCTAGGGGTTTTATCAATGACGCAAGCAATACACTTGTCTTTCAGTGCATCACTGACCAAAATATGGTCAATTCGCATGCCGCGATTTCGCCTAAACCCCATCATGCGGTAGTCCCACCAACTAAAGTGGCCACCTGTTTCTTCCAACATTCTAAAGCTGTCATGTAAACCCAGTTCTAGTAGCTCTTCAAAGGCATCGCGCTCACGTGGACTGACTAAAATATCACCTTCCCATACTGCTGGATCATGGCAATCACGGTCATCAGGTGCTATATTGTAATCACCTAGCATCACCAATTTGGGATAGTTTTTAAGTTCTTCTACCAGCCAGCTGTTAAGCGCTTCAAGCCAACGCATTTTATAATCATATTTTTCAGAATCTACTGCTTGGCCATTTACCACATAAATACAGATGACACGCACCCCGTTGATTGTCGCTGAAATGACACGTTTTTGCTCATCTATAAATCCTGGGATTCCATACGCCACATCAGTCATCTCATGTGTGCTTAAAATAGCGACGCCATTATAGGTTTTTTGCCCACTATGCACTGCATTGTATCCAGCACTCTTTAAGTCGTCATAGGGAAACTTAATATCTTCTTGCTTGGTTTCCTGCAGGCATAGCACCTCGATGGGATTTTCTTTTAACCATTCCAATACGTGTGGCAGTCTGACATTTAGAGAATTTACATTCCAAGTTGCTAATTTAAAGGGCATAAGTTTTACGTTTTCAATCTATATCTTTAAAGTTTATCAATTGGTTAAATATAAACCAATATTCAATTAAGGTTAAGTTTCACTTTTTTGCATAGTGCAATTAGTTGTTTTGCCTCTTCATTGTTTAAACCGGTTGCACATAGCGCTTTTTCTGCAGCTTTATTGGCACTTTTTGCATGAGATTGTCCAAGCTTAGTCAGGGCAATACATTTTTGACGGTCATCCCCAGATTCAAACGCTTTTGTTATGTACGTTAACAACACTAACCTTTTTAGAAGTGGCGTCATAGTCGACTTACTTAACCCTACATTGTTAGCTAACTCAGTGATGGAAATATGATCTTTTTGCCAGAGTGCCATCATCACTACAAATTGTGGGTAGGTTAATTTTAATGGTGCTAGCAATGACCGATAGGCTTGGGTGACAATACTAGATGTTGAATAAAGTGCATAGCAAACTTGATTGTGAAGTTTAGGACCCATCTAAAAGCTCATATTAAATAATAGTTGACTTATTATACATAAACATAGATAGTTCTTATACGAATTATTCGTGTACATATTAAATTGCAGATATATAACTAGAAAGAGATTAAGGAGATTTAAAGATGAAGAAAGTATTGATTTCACTCGCTATTGTTACAGCACTGATGAGTGCGGGCACCAGTTATGCCGATGCTAAAAAACACGTAGACTATATGCCAAGTCTTATTACCGCAACACCACTAGAGGGCAGAAATCTTGCAATGACTATTGTGAGAAAAACAATTGGTACAATTCAGACAAATAAGGAGGCAAAACACCGCGTGAGGAAAATATATGCAGAAGATCCAGTGATGTTAATGCATGCGGTTGAATTGGTGAATATGGAGTTTAGAATTATTGCAGAAGCAAATAATTACTGGCGCAAATAGAGCTAGTTAATCATTTGGCCATAACTATGCGGGGCGGTGAAAGCTGCCCTTATTTGTTTTGTTGCACAGCCAGTTGATCCAAAAATGCTTCCACATCCCATTCACAGCCGCCACAGCCAGAGAGCACGCCGCGTTTGCTGGAAATCCCATCTAGGTTATAACCTTCTTCAAAAAGACGTTTTATATCGCTACGGGTGGTGCCAGTACAAGTACACATAATATCATCAGATAAATCTTCATTAGATGCGCTCATAAAAAAATAGGTTTATGTACCCATACCATTATGGCGAAGTAGCGCATCCATGCTGGGTTCCCTGCCTCTGAATGCAACAAATGACTCCATCGCTGGCCTGCTGCCACCTTTAGCCAATACCTCACTTCTAAAGCGTTTGCCAGCTTTATCAGATAACACACCTAGCTCTTCAAATAGACTATAAGCATCAGCCGATAGCACTTCTGCCCATTTGTAGCTATAGTAGCCTGCGGCGTACCCACCTGCAAAGATGTGGCTAAAGCTATTAGGGAAACGATTCCATTTTGGTGGACGTACTACAGCGACTTCATCACGTATTTGTTCGATAAGGTCTAGCACGGTTACTTTTCCATTAGGGTCAAAGTCACCGTGTAAGCGCATATCAAACATGGAGAATTCAATTTGGCGTACAGTTTGCATGCCAGCCTGGAAGTTCTTAGCAGCCACCATTTTGTCAAAAAGTGCACGCGGTAATTGATCCCCTGTGTCTACGTGTGCTGTCATTTGACGCAGCACATCCCACTCCCAGCAGAAGTTCTCCATGAATTGGCTAGGTAGCTCGACCGCATCCCATTCCACCCCTTTAATCCCAGATACACCATACTCATCTACTTCAGTAAGCATATGGTGCAGGCCGTGCCCAAATTCATGGAACATCGTAATCACTTCGTCATGCGTAAATAAGGCTGGTTTGTCAGCGCTTAGTGGCGCTGAGAAGTTACAAGTAAGATAGGCTACTGGCAACTCAAGTCCGGTATATTTTTGGCGACGTGAGATGCATTCATCCATCCAAGCACCACCGCGTTTGTTATTGCGTGCATATAGATCTAGATAGAAATAAGCGATTGGGTTGTTTGCATTATCACTAATTTCGTAAAAAACAGCATCTTCATGCCACACGGGTGCTTCAGCTTTCCAAACTTGCACATCAAATATTGCTTCAGTGACTTTAAATAAGCCTGCTAGTACTCTAGCTTCTGGAAAGTATTGTTTAACCTCTTGATCTGAGAATGCATATTTATCATGGCGCAGCTTTTCACTAACATAGCCAATGTCCCATGCTTGCATGTCATCAATGCTTAGCTTATTAGCGTAGTTCTTCAGCTCTTCCATATCACGTTCTGCATAAGGTTTAGCACGTTTGGCTAGTGTATCCAGAAAACTAGCAACTTGAGCTGGTGTATCAGCCATTTTAGTGAAGAGTGACAGTTCTGAAAAGTTATTAAAGTTAAGCATGTTAGCTTCTTCTTGTTTGAGCTTCAGAAGATCACTAATCAGTGCTGTATTATCCCATTCAGGTTTACTTAACTCAGATGCACGGGTTGCGTAAGCACGATATAATGTTTCACGTAGACTTCGGTTATCTGCATACTGCATCACAGGCAAGTAAGAAGGGAAGTGTAAGCTAAATTGATAGCCATCTTTGCCATCTGCTTTAGCGGCTGTTGCTGCAGCTTCTAATGCATCTGCAGGCAATCCAGTTAGGTCACCCACATTTTGAACAGTATGTTTAAAGTCGTTGGTGTTATCCAAAATATTTTCTTCGAACTTACTGCTCAATTTTGAAAGCTTTTCTATAATAATTTTGAAACGTGATTTTTTATCAGTAGGCAACTCAGCACCACCTAATTTAAAGTCGCGTACTTCATGATTGATAATGGTTTGTTGTGTAGCGGTAAGTTTGTCAAATACATCACTAGACTGGATGGCTCTAAATTTCGCATACAAGCGCGCATCTTGCGCTAAGTCGCTGCCAAAATCCGTTAACTTCTGCAAACCAGCATTATAAGCATGGCGTAGTTCTTTGCTATTCACCACGGCATTCATATGACTAACTTGACTCCAAATGCGACCAAGTTTTTCGCTATGATCTTCTAGCCTCAAGGCAAAGTTTTTCCATGTTGGGATTTCGGTACGGTTAGCAAGCTCTTCAACTAATGCACGTCCTTCGGCAATGATGCTGTCGACAGCAGGGATGACGTGCTCAGGCTTGATTTCATTAAACTTTGGCAAACCAGCGAAATACAACAATGGGTTTGATGACACAAGTGTTCCTTTAAAATTAACTTAATTGATTAAGCGTAGGCATAACGGATAGCGGTAAGTTTCACCTTTACTGGTAGCAAGCGCGGCAATGATACAAAAAATAATATTCGCAATCCAAATAACTGGAATAAACACTAAGCCTATTAGGATCCAGCTGAGAACGGCCCCGGAAATAAACATAGCAATAGCAACCGTAATTTGAAAATTAAGTGCCTCTTTGGCTTGATCTGAAATATATTGGCTATCATCCTTTTTAAGGATCCAAACGATCAATGATGGAATAAATGAGAATACTGTTCCTGCTAAATGGGTAATGGTTGCAATGTTTTTGTCATCACTATTAGGGACGATTATTTCTTCTGACATGATTTCCTCCGAATATATAGGGTTGTTGAATTTATATGGGTACACAATGGCAGTAATGCAATAGTACGGCTTTTTAAGAGCTGTACTGGCGGGTCCATGAAATCAATTTTTTGAGATTTAGACTTTATTATTTTCTTCTTGATCAAGTTCTCGATGTCGCATAATGACTTTGTGTGCAGACGCTTTGAAATAGTTATTTAATTGTTCTACAAAATACACTGAACGATGATGGCCACCAGTACAGCCAATCGCTACGGTGAGATAGCTCCGATTGTCTTTTTCAAAACTTGGTAGCCATTTCTGTATGTATTGTTTAATGTCAGATAGCATTTCTGTTGACATATCAATTTTTTCTAAGAAATCGATGACTGGACTATCTCTGCCTGTCAGGGGGCGCAAAGCTTTATCATAATGTGGGTTTGGTAGGCTGCGAACGTCAAAGACAAAGTCTGCATCCAGTGGTATGCCATTTTTAAAACCAAAAGAGCACAATAACAACACCATTCTGTTTGGTGGTTGTTCAATTAGCTCACGAATGTGATTGCGTAAAGTGTTTGCGCTAAGGTTGCTAGTATCAATACGATGACCGAGTTCACTAAAGTCGGCCAATAATCCACGTTCGTTAGAAATGCTTTCAGCTAGCGTGGTGTTGTCATCGCTCAAAGGGTGTTTACGTCTAGTTTCACTGAAGCGCTTTACTAGCGTTTCGACATTAGATTCTAGAAATAATAAATCCACATGGTTGCCGCTGTTTTTGAGATGTTCTATCGCGTTCGGGAGCGCTTCTAAAGAAGCACTACGGCAATCAATACTGATGGCAACTTTGTCGTGAAGACTTGCTTCAACATGATGCGAGATGAGTGGCAACATCGTCGCAGGTAAGTTATCAATACAGTAAAAATTACAGTCTTCCAACGCACGGAGCGCAACACTTTTACCTGAGCCTGACAGCCCTGTGAGTATAATTAAATGCACTTTACCAATCTACACCTTAATTTTTTGCATAAGTTGCTTCATCTTACCATTTAGATACGTAAATTATACGTTCAGTTATGTATTATCCAGTATTAGCGTATTGATACAATACTGCTACACGCTGCTAAGTGATGTGGATGGTTCGGTGGTTTAAGGTCGAGGTGACCGCCGTCAAGCCTGATATTTTTTGCGTATTGGCTTGAGGCGGATGTGTTTGAATCGATTGTTTAGCGTAGCGCTAATTAATCGTTTGGTGTTTAACAGCGCCATTCATTTTGTGATGGTCGCCGCTTTTTTCTTTGTGTTTGAGCACTTGACGGTCAAGTTTGTCTGTCAGAATATCTATCGCGCTATACATGTTCTCATCGCTGCTTTCTGCATGCAAATCATTGCCTGGTACATGTAGTGTTGCTTCTACCTTTTGAGCTAGCTTTTCTACACGCATAGTGACTTTTACGTCAATCACATGATCAAAGTGATTGCTAATTTTTCCTAGTTTACTTTCTACATATTCCCGTAGTGCTGGGGTTACTTCTAGATGGTGCCCTGTGAGTTGTAAATTCATAATTAGGTCCTTTTTTTAGTTTGTTCTTTAGTGTTTACCTTGAAGAGTTAAGGTGAATGAGAAAACTAAAGAACAATTTTAGTGTACACCTTTGGCTAATCTGCGCAACTAGCCAATCGGACTATTTGCGTACTATATTACAAGGACTTGCGTAAATTTGCGGGAGGGATGTTTAAAGATTCGCGGTATTTTGCGATTGTACGCCGCGCGACGACAATGCCTTGTTTAGATAAAACTTCACTAATTTGATTGTCGGATAACGGCTTTTTAGTATTTTCTTCTGCAACCAATTGCTTGATTAATGCACGGATTGCGGTAGCTGAGCATTCGCCACCGGCATCGGTCGCAACATGACTACCGAAGAAATACTTAAGTTCAAATATACCACGTGGTGTCAGCATGTATTTATGCGTGGTCACACGTGAAATTGTCGATTCGTGTAGCTCAAGCTCATCTGCAATTTCTCGCAAGACAAGTGGGCGCATTGCAATCTCACCATGCTCAAAAAAGTTACGCTGCCTGTCAATAATAGCTTGTGATACCCGTAGAATAGTAGAGAAGCGCTGTTGAATATTTTTAATCATCCAGCGAGCTTCTTGCATTTGGCTTTGTAAATATTGACCTGAACTTTCACGACTACGTTTTAATATATCTGCATACATTTGATTAATACGTAACTTTGGCATAACACCATCATTGAGTGTAGCGACCCAAATACCTTTCACTTTTTTAACAACAACTTCGTGCTGAATAAAGTGATCTGGACTGAATTGCGCATAGTCAGCACCTGGCCGCGGATTCTGTAGTTTAATCAGCGCTTGCGCACTTCTTAACGTATCCTCGCTGCAACTTAACAGTTTGCGCAACTTGTTAAAGTCTTTGTTTGCTAGCAGCTGCAGATGTTCTTCAACGATGGCTTTTGCCACGGCTAAATCTGGCATATCTTCAGGTAACATATTCAGTTGCAATAAGATGCACTCTTGCAAATTAGTGGCACCAACTCCCGGAGGGTCTAAGTTTTGAACATGCTTGAGTACGGTTTCTAGCTCTACTAATTCTATTTCAAGCTCTATTGGTAATGATTCTAATATTTCATCTAAAGTAGCTTCTAGGTAGCCATTTTCGTTAATGCTATCAATCAGTAACAATATTAATTTTTGATCACGTTCGGAGAGTTGTAATAGTTTTAATTGATCTAAAAGATGGTCGCGTAGGCTTTCGGTAACTGATTCTTGTCGCGTGTAATTGTCATCGCTATTGTCATGATTATTTTGTTTGCTACCTTCATCCCAATTACTCGCACTACCATATTCTTCATAATCTTCGTCAAAGTCATTTTGTTTAAAATCCTCTGCGGAAATGGGGGCTTCTTCGGCTGTGTCTTGCGACGGGCTAGTTGTTTCTGGTGTATCGGGTGTGATTTGATCTGTATTTTTATCGTTATTGGTCGTTTCTACATCATCGCTGGTTGAGGTTTCTTTTGATGCTTCCTGGTCATCAGTTTTGCTGTAATCTTCCTCATCTTCCTCTACAAGTTCTAATAGTGGATTTTCTTGCAGAATAACGTCAAGCTCCTGATTTAGCTCAAGTGAAGAAAGTTGCAACAAGCGAATAGATTGTTGAAGCTGCGGTGTAAGCGCTAAATTTTGAGAGATTTTTAATTGTAAATTTTGCTTCATCGATACTGGCTTATAGTTTAAAGTCTCTACCTAAATATACTTCGCGCACATCTTCATTGGCAACAATCTCTGCTGGACTTCCAGAAGCAAAAACAGCACCTTCATTAACAATATAAGCGCGGTCACAAATGCCTAAAGTTTCACGTACGTTATGGTCTGTAATCAGAACACCAATGTCACGTGATGATAAAAACCGAATAATTTTCTGGATATCTAATACTGCAATTGGGTCGATGCCTGCAAATGGCTCATCTAGCAAAATAAAGCTAGGGTTTGCAGCTAAACATCGTGCAATCTCCACACGTCTACGTTCACCACCTGAGAGGCTAATAGCGCTGTTGCTGCGAATGTGCATAATATGTAAATCGTGTAAAAGCACTTCTAAGCGATCATGTTTAGCTTCATCAGTCATCTCTTGTAGTTCAAGTACGGCCATGATGTTTTCAGTAACGCTTAGTTTACGGAAAATAGAAGGTTCTTGAGGTAGGTATGCCAACCCCATTTGTGCACGTAAATGAATGGGCATACGACTGAGGTCTTCACCATCCAGCGTAATGCGGCCTGCATCTAGTGGCACTAAACCAACCATCATATAAAAGCTTGTGGTTTTTCCTGCTCCGTTAGGGCCCAGCAAACCAACGACCTCACCGCTTTTGATGCTTAATGAAATATCATGTACAACTGTACGTGCTTTGTATGACTTTCGTAAATTTTCTACAACAAGTTCACTCATGATTTATATTCATTCTGATGGCAGCGTAAGCTGGTCACTGAGCTTAAGCTTGTTAATAGAAACAGGTGTTTTAGGTTTGGTTGGCGTGCTTGGCGTGCTTGGTGTAGTTTTCTTGGATCTGTTTTTTGGTTGGATGATAGCCCTAACTCTGCCGCTAGATGGACCCGCACTTTCCGATTTTTTACCACCAATCACTTCAGCATACTCGGCATTAGCATCGTAGCTAATGTAATCACCATAAACAATGTCTTCGCCACGTTTGACCCACGCTTTGGTAAATAACTGTACTTTGTCCATACGGCCATCATATTCAATACGCTTGCCACTGCCCGTCATATATTCATTTTTACCTTCGCGTTTTTGCTTAAATGTTGTTGGGTTTCCCGTTGAAGTGCTGTGTTGAAAACCGTTTTTGTCTTCACGCACTATTAATTTGGCGGCACGGATGACTAATGTACCCTGCGTTAATATGACGTCCCCAATGTAGGTGCTAATTTTTTTAGCATCATCAATAATGACACTATCCGCTTCCAGTTCTATAGGCTTATCACGGTCGGCTACTTCTGCATATGCATATAAGCTAGTGCAAAAACTTATTAATGCGACACTTGTGCGAAAGAATATGTTCATTATCTCACCATGGCTTCTATAGTAGTATTTCCATTAGTTAATAGATCATCTTGTTTTGTTTTTAGGTTTTTCATAATGCGCGTTTACTCGTTTAAATAGCTGCAACGTTTTTTTGTTCTTGTCATAAATCATACCTGTTGCGTGAATGACGGTTTTTGGTGCTTGTTTAATTACCACAGGGCGGTCTGTTTTTGCTAAATCCTTGTTTGGAAATATAGTTAATTTATCCGTCAACACTTGCATTTCACCTTTGCCTGCAAACGCCTGGCGCACAACAATCACATTATCTAAAACTTCTATTTCTTCACCATCGCTTGAGACATTTGCGCTTAAGCCCTCAATTTTAGTGTAAGGCTTATCAGCTGAAAATTGCGTAAATTTTGGTTGCTCTAACACAGTGCTATCGTTGTCAGGATAGTGTGTCATCTTGGCGGCAGCCAATATATAACGCAGCTTTCCCATCGCATCCGTTTGCGTGGTCACAAAATTTTCCATGATGTAGTCAGGGTCATGGCGATTACTGCCATCTAACTTTGGACCCTGCTGTTCAACCGTTTGATATATCCAAAAAGTGAGTAATGCCATTAAGCCAGCTAACACTAGTGGGAAAATAATAGCAGTACGATTTAACATGTTTTATTTAGCGCTTATCTATTTATTTGAAGTAAGCAGCAGTAACCGTATCAAAAGTATTTTGGGCATGCATAATCAATTCACAGGCCTCTCGAACAGCACCTTTTCCGCCTTGCCTCTTTGTGACATAGTGTGCATGCATTTTTACTGAATCAAATGCAGCTGGAACACTAATCGCCAATCCACAACGCATCATCGGTGGCACGTCAACAATATCATCACCCATAAACGCAGTTTCTTCTGGCGCGATACCCAGTTTTTTCACCAGGACATTAAAGGCAACTAATTTATCTTCTACCCCTTGGTAAAAATGTTCAATGCCAGTTGTTTCAGCACGTGTTGTCACAACTTTTGAGGTGCGACCAGTGATGATTGCCATTTGAATACCACTCTTTTTTAACATTTTCATCCCAAGGCCATCGTGCGAGTTGAATGTTTTATATTCCTGCCCATCATCGCCTATTGTTAGGCCGCCATCTGTCATGATGCCATCTACATCAAAAATGACCACTTTAATTTTTTTTGCACGGGCTATTATGTCGTCTGTTGCGATTGTTTCACTCAATTTTTTCTTCTTTCAAATTAAATAATTTTTGCTTTTAATAAATCGTGCATGTTAAATGCACCTACTAATTTTCCACTTTCGTCTGTGACGAGAAGACCGTTGATTTTTTTCTGTTCCATCACCTCTACTGCTTCAGCAGCCAGCTTTTCAGCCGTAATAATATTTGGTTTTTTGTGCATGACATCAACTATTTTTGTAGATTCTGCATGAATACCTGTTGCAAACACACGGCGGACATCACCATCTGTAAAAATGCCAACTAATTGATGTTTTTGATTAACCACTGCTGTAAACCCTAAGCTTTTTTGAGTCATTTCAATTAAAGCTTCTGATACAGAAACGGTATCAAGCACATAAGGCAAAGCATTTCCAGCATGCATAATATCTTTGACGCGGGTGATTAGTCGTCTACCTAAGCTGCCGCCAGGATGCGATTTTGCAAAATCTTCTGCAGAAAACTCACGACAATCTAATACACAAACAGCTAGTGCATCTCCTAATGCCAAAGTGGCTGTTGTACTGGCAGTAGGAGACAAACCTAAAGGGCATGCCTCTTGGGAAACCTCTGCACTGAGATGGAGATGAGATTCTTTAGCCAAAGTAGACGTGGCTTTACCCGTAATGCCAATCACTTTTGCCCCTAACCGCTTAATGGTTGGTAGTATGTTTAGTATTTCTTCGCTTTCACCAGAGTTTGAAAGGGCAATAACAACATCATCTTCGGTAATCATCCCTAAGTCGCCATGACTGGCTTCAGCCGGGTGCATAAAGAAAGCGGGTGTACCAGTGCTAGCTAAAGTGGCTGCTATTTTGCCGCCAACATGGCCAGATTTTCCTATACCACTTACGACAACACGGCCTTTGCAATGTAAGATGAGATTGACTGCGGCTTCAAAGCTTTCATCTAGCCTTGTGGCTAAAGCTTCAATTTCTTTTGCTTCAATATTTAATACCTCGCGCGCAAGGTCAAGCGTTTTTCGTTTAGGCGCATGTGGTAGTTCGGTTTGAAGTAATGTCGGACTCATATACAATTAGTATAAGAGGGAATGAGTCTCGAATAAAGTAAAAAAACGCATTTTTAAGTAAGTAGGCACAATTTTTGCGTAAAACTCATAATCTGTGCTAATTTTAAAGAAAATTAATAGAAAGAACATTATTGTTTAATTCGCTCGCCAGTATTTTGTTGGTATTAACTAGCTCAGTTTTGTCAGTGGCATTATTCCGTTTTCTGCGTTTGCCGCCAATGCTAGCTTATTTTGTCGTCGGTATTCTATTCGGGCCCTATGCTTTTAGTTTATTACCCGATACAGAATCAGGCCGCCACATAGCTGAATTTGGGATTGTTTTCTTAATGTTTAGTATCGGCTTGGAGTTTAGTTTACCCAAGCTGTATGCGATGCGAAAAACATTGTTCGGCTTAGGGGGCGCTCAGGTAATAATCACTATGTCGGCCGTCATGCTGGCATGTTGGTTGGCTGGGTTCACTTTAACGGTTGCTTTTATCGTGGCTTCGGCGTTGACGATGTCGTCTACTGCAATTGTTTCTAAGATATTGATGGAGCGTGTTGATCTCAACTCTAGGCATGGACGTTTAAGTATTGGTGTTTTGCTGTTCCAAGATTTGGCCGTTATCCCTATTTTAGTGCTGATTCCTGCTTTGGGTGCAGAAGCAGCAAATTTAACCACTATACTTGGCTGGTCATTTGTTAAAACAGTTGTTCTCTTATTCATATTATTTAGATTTGGCAAGTCAGTGATTAACTTTTGGTTTGGCTTAGTGGCGCGCCAACGCTCGCGCGAGTTGTTTGTGATGAATGTGTTGATGGTGACGTTACTTTTAGCCTTTATCACGCATTTGGCAGGGCTGTCTTATGCATTAGGGGCTTTTATCGCGGGTATGCTGATTTCAGAAACGCGATATCGCTATCAAGTGGAATCTGACATCGCTTCATTCCGCGATATATTGATGGGTTTGTTTTTCATCAGTGTTGGTATGTTGCTTGATGTTCACTATCTGTCCGAGCATATTGGGTTGGTTGCCGCCTTATTAATAGCGTTTGTTTTGTTTAAAGCTGTTTTAATTGCTGTGTTAGTCCGTATTTATGGCTTTGAATGGGGTGTAGGTATTCGTACAGGCGTGATTCTTGCGCAAGCTGGTGAGTTTGGTTTTGTTATTTTAACTTTAGGTTTGGGTAGCAGCTTAATTGGTGGTGATGAGTTGCAGCTAGTGTTGTCTGCTTGTTTGTTATCCATGATATTTGCACCGTTTATTATTCAATATAACGGACGTATAGCGTATATGTTGGCTAAAAGCTATAAGGTGAATGCAGGTAAAAAAGTAGATGAATTAGAGCATGTTGGCAAAAAGCTCACTGATCATGTCATTCTATGTGGTTACGGCCGAAGTGGGCAGTATCTCGGGCGTTTTCTAAAAGAAGAACACATTCCATTTGTTGCATTAGATATAGATCCTACACGTGTGCATGAGGCTGCCGTAGCAGGCGAGCATGTAATGTACGGCGATGCAGGTCGAAGTGCGGTGTTAAAAGCGGCAGGTGCTGGGCATGCAAAAGCATTGATAGTGAGTTATTCTGATATGCGGTCTTCGATGAAAGTGCTGCATGTGACACAAGAGCGCTATCCTGAGCTGCCTGTTATTGTCCGGACTACTGATGAAACACATATGGAAGAATTTAGGCAAGCGGGTGCAGCAGAGGTCGTGCCAGAGGTGTTAGAAGGTAGCTTAATGCTGGCTTCGCATGCGCTCATCATTCTTGGCGTGCCACTTAATCGTGTCGTTAAACGTATTCGCAGGTTTCGTGAAGAACGTTATCAAATGTTTAAGGGTTATTTCCACGGCGTGTCAGATGCGGTTGATGAATTTGAAAATAAACAAGATTTAAGGCTACACCCAGTAGAAATTAGCAAAAATTCTTATGCGCATAATAGGCGTTTGGACAGTCTTAATTTGACTAAATCCGAAGTTGAAATACACCACTTGCGTCGCCCAAATATGTTGGAAGAAATTACGCCTCGCCCAGATATTGTTTTAGGTGAAGGTGATGTGATCGTATTACTCGGGCCGCAAGAAGCCATTGTAACTGCTGAAATTTATTTGATTTCTGGCCAGTAAGCATGCGTGAAAAAATTATTATCGTTGGTGGCGGCATTGTCGGCTGCATGACCGCACTAGAGCTTGTGCAGCGAGGCTATCAAGTGTCAGTGGTAGAGCGAATCAAATAGCGGCACAAACCTCAGGTGAGGCTTCTTGGGCAGGGGCAGGGTTGTTATTCCCTTTACTGCCTTGGTTTTATAAAGCAGAAGTAAATCAGCTCAGCCTAACTGGAGCAGCGCTATATCCCGCACTATGTAAGCACTTGCTTCAGGTGACAGGCACAGATCCAGAATACATTCAAAGTGGCCTGTTGATTAAACCACCTATTGATAAAAAGTTAGCAATTGATTGGTGTGAAAAAAACAAAATTCCAGTTATGGAAAAAGGCAGCGACTTATTTTTGCCTAATGTTGGTCAAGTATGTAACCCCAAGTTAATGTCAGCGTTGAGGCAATGCTTGATACAAGAAGGTGTCAAGCTCATGGAACATACACAACTTGAACCAATTGAAGAAATGCAAGAAATTACTAGTTGGCGGACGACAGCTGGTGAGAAGTTAGTTGCAGATAAATATGTAGTCACTTCGGGTGCGTGGAGCTTTGAGCTGCTGAAAAAAACCTCATTAAAACTAAATATTAAACCAATGCGTGGCCAGATTTTGCTTTATAAAATTCCTGTTAATACGGTACAGCATATTATTTATCAAGATGGTTTTTATTTAGTCCCACGTCGTGATGGCTACTTGTTAGCAGGCAGCACTTTAGAAGATGTGGGTTTTGATACTGGAACGACTGATGCAATCAAGCAAGATTTGCAGGTAAAAGCAGAAGTGATTATGCCGTGTTTGAAAGATGCCCCAATCGTTAAGCATTGGAGCGGTCTCCGCCCAGGTACACTTGACAACCTACCGACGATAGCCGTGCACCCAACGATTAAAAATTTGTATCTAAATACAGGGCATTTTAGATATGGTTTAACTATGGCACCTGAGAGTGCGAGAAGATTGGCTGATCTAATTAATTAGGTCAGTGCGTTTTAGCTAGCGGTCCAGTGATCCGATTTTCCACCTTGTTTTTCAAGTAACTTAATATCATTGCTCGTTATGCCTCTGTCTAGAGGCTTTGCATAATGGGTTGATGCATTATGCAACTTGAAAGTATAGTGTTTCAATTTAGACGATTAATAAAAGATAAAAAATATGGTGTAAGACTACTGCCAAATCTCGGGTTGATTTCAATCAGATAGGGTTGGTTGTTGTAAACTTTATAGTTAAAGCAGCATAAACCTTCAAATTCAATCAAAGTTAAAATGTCAGAGAATAAATCAAGGTAGGGGCATGAACAGGTCACCATACTCAGGGGTTTGCTTTTGCCTTTAATAGGGGTTGGGCTCTCAAAAAAATACTCTATATTGATTGACGTTACGATTTCTTTATTTTTAAATAGAATATGAGTGGCGAATTCGTATTGTCCTGGTATGAGGGTCTGGGAGTAGTATTCTGGGTCATTTAAAAGAGCAGATAGCTTTAATTCCTCTTGTTTATCATAAATTATGTGAGTATTTACCCCAGAGTAATCCACTATTTTTTTTAATATATATGGATATTGTGGTGTTCCGCTTATTTTGGGAATAAGAAAGCCATGCCCATTTTTTATAAGATAGTTGTTCAACAGGTCTTTTTTATCACACATCTCGATACTGGCTATACTCGGAATTGGAATCGCATTGCCACTAATTAAACTTGAATAACTATTCAAATTTTTCAAGTCTTGAATAGTTAGCGGCACGATTAAATCGTAATTAAGAATAATGTCGGGTGAGATATCTCCAAAAACTATGTTATGAGGAGAAAATGCAAACGTTTTTTCTAATAGAGGTTTTAACCCTAAATGATTGGAAAAGAGAATGCTTTTCCTTCGAGGGGAGAAATGAGACTTGATTGTTTCTGTAATGATAAATAGTTTATCGTAAATTTTTGAGAACAATTTTATTCGCCACTTAATAACTTTTAGGAACCCCAATCGCCAGACTCCCCACCATGCTTCTCTAGCAATTTAACATCATTTATTGTCATGCCTCTGTCTGCCGCTTTACACATATCATAAATCGTCAATAAGCCCACACTAACAGCACTTAGCGCTTCCATTTCCACCCCTGTTTGACCTGTAGTTTCGGCGGTTACATTGCAACTAATATAGTTAGTACTTTCGTCAATGT
Organism: Methylophilaceae bacterium; assembly: GCA_036479055.1. Taxonomy (GTDB): domain Bacteria; phylum Pseudomonadota; class Gammaproteobacteria; order Burkholderiales; family Methylophilaceae. The sequence continues at coordinate 34,487 of JAZGEZ010000088.1, forward strand.
CAAAATCAACCGTCACTTTACTAAGGCTTATCGGGTGGCATAGCGGAATTAAATCAGATGTTTTTTTGCTAGCTTGAATGGCTGCGATGCGCGCAATCCCCAGCACATCACCTTTCTTAGTATTACCAGATTGAATCAGCGCTAATGTACTTGCTAGCATGCTGATTTTGCCACTAGCAATGGCGGTACGACGTGTGTTCGCTTTATCACCGACATCGACCATATGTGCCTGCCCATTGTTGTCAAAATGCGTTAATTTGCCCATTGATTACTTTCTATTGTCAATTTGGTGTGAACTTGCATGCCAAAAACATTATCATAGCAATACTTATTCAATAACAATATTTAAATGTCACGTTTATTCACTACACTGTTAACAATAGGCTTGCTAATCACAAACGCTGCTTTTGCCGATAAGACATTATCAGGCAAGGCTTACACTAAATCTATAGAGTTGGACACTAGCTTACCTAGCGATTTACATGATGGCTTGCCGGAGTTGGGTGATGTTTCTCAAACGGTCATGTCTACGAGAGATGAGGAGCGCATTGCAGAGCAAATTTTACGTGATGTGGCCGTACATGATGGTGTGTTGAGAGATGTAGAGGTGGTTGATTACCTGCAAAAGATAGGTAATCGTTTGGCTGCAGCAAGTGATGATAAACAACAAGCTTTTCACTTTTTTGTTGTAAAAGATCCGTCAATCAATGCTTTTGCGATGCCTGGTGGCGTTATTGGCGTCCATACAGGTTTGTTTTTGGCTTCTAATTCCGAATCTGAATTAGCGGGTGTGCTTGGGCATGAAATAGGTCATGTGACCCAGCGTCATTTGGCACGTATGTTAGCTAAACAAAAAACGGATACTTTTAAAAATATTGCTGGCATAGCATTCGCATTGTTAGTTGCCCGCGCTAACCCAGAACTCGCTAATGGCGCATTAGCTGCGTCATCTGCAGCCGTCATTCAACGGCAGCTAGACTATACCCGTGCACATGAACGTGAGGCAGACCGTGTGGGATTAAGCATATTAAAAAATGCAGGCTTTGATCCACACGGCATGCCCAGTTTCTTCTCAGTGTTGCAGCGAGGCTCACGTTTCGTGGAAGGCAGCGCACCTAGTTTTTTGCGGACACACCCACTAACCTCTGAAAGAATTTCAGATGTGGAGAATCGTGTCGCTAGCATGCCTTATAAACAAGTCACTTCAAGCCTGGATTATCATTTTGTACGCGCAAAACTGCGTGCTAGTAATGGGTTCTCTCAAGTTGTTATAGACCAATTTAAGAGCAATATTAAGGCGGGTAGGTACGCAAATGAAACGGCCGAGCACTATGGTTTAGCACTGGCCTTTTTGCGTAAAAGCAATGTTGTGGGTGCAAAAAATGAGGTTGAGTGGCTCAAAAAGCATGGTGTTGAAAGCGCCTTTATTGAAAATCTAAAAGCGCGAGTAGAAGTGGCGCGAAACAATCCACAAAGCGCAGCGAAACAATATGAAGTAGGATTAAAAAAGTATCCAGAAAATAGAGCATTGATTTATGGCTATGCAGAACATTTTTTAGCGATAAAACAAAGTAAGAAAATGATAGATTTAGTTAAGCGAAAACTAAGCCTTTATCCTAATGACGCTTACTTTTATGAGCTCTTAGCAAAGGCTTATTTCATCGAGCACAAAGATTTGTTGCGATATCAAGCACAGGGTGAGGCATACTATCGACAATATAATTTAGATAAAGCAGTGGAGCAGATGGCTTTTGCGACTAAGTCAAAAGATGGCACTTTTTATCAGAAGTCGATAGTTGAGGCGCGCTTAAAAGAACTAAAAAGAAAGCAAGAGAATCAAAACAGCTAAGTTTAGATAAGGTTAGGCAAAAAAATGAAACGAAGAAAATTTTTAGGGTTTGGTTTTGCTACTGCACTGTTGGTCCCATTGAAGGCTTTCGCCGCAGTATGGAATAAAGCAGCTTTTGAAGCGAGCTCTTTAGCAAATGCTGAAAAGGGGTTGTCAGTCGCGGATGAGACCCCTAGTCAAGACATTGAAATTACCGCACCGAATCATGCTGAAAATGGTGCTATTGTACAAGTGGCAGTGCATAGCCGCATTCCTAACACAGAAGCGATTGCTATATTTGTAGATAAAAACCCGACAGCTTTAATCGGTAACTATATGTTTAGTAATGGTGCGTTACCGAATATGGTGACACGTATAAAAATGGCTGAGACCTCAGATATCAAAGTGATTGTGAAATCTGGCAATCAGTATTTTACCGCTAGTAAAAAAGTGACTGTGTTGGAGAATGGTTGTGGCGGCACTAGCAGTGTCAATGAGCAATTTAAATCCAGCATGAAAATTCGTGCTAAGCAGCTTAAAAATAGCAACACTGTTCAAGTAAAAGCGATCATAACGCATCCCATGCATACCGGCGCTGGCAAAGATGGTTCTGGCCAATTGATTCCCGCACACTTTATTCAGCTCATCACAATTAAGCATCATAATCAGCCGACTATAGACATGCAATTAGGCACGGGTATTTCAAAAAATCCTTATTTAACATTTCATCTATCTGGTGCAAAGCTGGGCGATACAATCGCAGTTGAATGGCATGACAACTTTGGTAATTCAGATAGGGCTGAAACCAAGGTGATAGCATAAGTGAAAACATTACTGTTACAAGACCATATTAATATGGTGTGTTGAGCGCATCACTTTGATATATTATATTTATCAAAGTGATAAATATAATATATTTTACTAATCATTTAGCTTTATCTATAATGCTATTCATTAAATAACTTTCAACAACCAAACTAAAGGAAAAAACAATGTCATTAATTAATACAGAAGTGCAACCATTTAAAGCTGATGCTTTCCATAACGGTAAATTTATCGAGGTGACAGAAGCAAGCTTAAAAGGTAAATGGTCAGTTGTGATTTTTATGCCAGCTGCATTTACGTTTAACTGCCCAACTGAAGTTGAAGATGCCGCAGAACACTATGCAGAGTTTCAAAAAGCAGGTGCTGAAGTCTATATCGTGACAACTGATACACACTTCTCACACAAAGTATGGCACGAAACTTCACCAGCAGTTGGTAAAGCACAATTCCCATTAGTGGGTGATCCAACTCACCAATTAACAAACGCATTTGGTGTGCATATTCCTGAAGCTGGTCTAGCATTACGCGGTACTTTTGTGATCAACCCAGAAGGCGTGATTAAAACACTTGAAATTCACGACAATGCAATTGCACGTGATGTGAGCGAAACACTACGCAAATTAAAAGCAGCGATCTTTGTTGCTAACAATCCAAATGAAGTCTGTCCAGCTAAATGGAATGATGGTGCAGCAACATTAACACCATCACTAGACCTAGTTGGTAAAATCTAAGTAGGTAAGATTTAATTGAGTTAATTCAAGTCAACGTTAACCCGCTAAGGCAAAACCTTTAGTAGGTGAATAAACAGGGCGTTATTCAGAAGATAGCGCCTTTTTTGTAAGAAAAATTAAGTGAAGAGAGTGTAACCATGGCATTAGAAGCAACGATCAAATCACAATTACAAACGTACTTACAAATGTTGCGTGAGCCGATTGTGTTGGCTGAATCTTTAGATGGCAGTGCGGGTGCTGTAGAAATGCACGGGCTATTAGAAGAGATTGCCAGCATGTCAGATAAGGTGACACTTACGCAAGAAGATGATGAACGTAAGCCATCGTTTGCGGTGAAACGCGCCAATACACATACGGAAGCAAAAAAACCTGTTGGCATACGCTTTGCAGGTATTCCATTAGGTCATGAATTCACCTCTTTAGTATTGGCACTATTGCATACTGGCGGTCACGCAATGAAATTGGAGCAAGACAAAATAGACCAAATTGCAGCAATAGAAGGTGAATTTCATTTTGAGACTTATGTTTCATTAACTTGCCATAACTGCCCAGATGTTGTGCAAGCCTTGAATATGATGGCAGTGATAAACCCGAACATTACGCATGTGATGGTAGAAGGTGGTTTGTATCAAGATGAAATAAAAGAAAAAAATATTATGTCCGTACCAACCATTTTCTTAAATGGTGAAATGTTTGGTGCTGGACGTATGGAGTTAGACGAAATATTGCCCAAAATTGATACTGGCGCATCAGCTAAAGAAGCGGTAAAGATGAGTGCAAAAGCACCGTTTGATGTATTGATTGTCGGCGGTGGGCCAGCTGGTGCTTCAGCTGCAATTTACGCCGCACGTAAGGGCATTAGAACTGGCATTGTGGCAGAGCGTTTTGGTGGGCAAGTGATGGATACATTAGCAATTGAAAACTTTATCTCAGTGAAAGCCACAGAAGGGCCGCAACTGGTGTCAGCATTAGAAGAGCATGTGAAAGACTATGATGTGGATATCATGCCGTTGCAAAAAGCAGCCTCACTTAAGACAAATGGTTTAATCGAAGTCAGCCTAGAAAATGGCGGTATGCTCAAAAGTAAAACCGTGATTGTGGCAACGGGTGCGCGTTGGCGTAAACTGGGAGTGCCTGGAGAAGTGGAATACCAGAATAAAGGCGTTGCCTATTGTCCGCATTGTGATGGCCCATTGTTTAAAGGCAAATCAGTTGCTGTGGTTGGGGGCGGCAACTCTGGCGTAGAAGCGTCGATTGATTTGGCTGGCATTGTTGGGCACGTGACCTTGTTACAACACGGCGATGCGCTCAAAGCCGATGCCGTGTTGCAAGACAAATTACGCTCACTTAGCAATGTAACGATTCTTCTCAATGCCGAGACATCAGAAATTACAGGCGCAGATGAGAAAGTGAATGGCCTTGTTTATACCGATAGAGAATCTGGTGAATCTAAACGTGTAGCCTTAGAAGGCGTGTTTATTCAAATCGGTTTAGTGCCCAATACTGGTTGGTTAAAAAACAGTGGTGTTGAATTAAGCCCACATGGTGAGATTGAAACCAATAGTCACGGCGCGACAAATGTCGGTGGTGTATTTGCTGCTGGCGATGTAACGACCGTACCTTACAAGCAAATCATTATAGCCATGGGTGAAGGTTCAAGAGCGTCACTTGGGGCTTTTGATTATTTAATTAGGCAATAAAAATATGGTGGCAAGTGTTAGCTTGTTACCATATTGATTTATTTTGTTTTGCAGCTATTAATGCCCAATAAACGGTATGCAGGGCAAAAATTAAACAAGCCTGTCGCTAGTGGCAGAATACCAATCCATGCCCATGTTGGGCCTGAGGCAAATAAAACCCAAGCAATTAATGCCATTCCGATAATAATTCTTAATGCGCGATCAGCGCCACCTACATTTTTTTTCATCTGTATCTCCTCAATGGTCAAACGTTAGGTTGAAAGCATAGTGTACACTTTACATGCGTACAGATTGTTGATGTAAATCAAAAAAATATTGTCATTACGGTTGATTGTTTAATGTGACAATAACCTGTAGCCAGTAAAAAAGCTGGTGAAAGATAACCCTTTTTATTGGGCAGTTAAAGCAATGGTTTGATTGGCATTAGTTGAAATTTGATCACTTTCAGGCGCTTTTTAAAAGGAGCATGCTTGTCTGCATTGCCAGTCGTAGCGTCCCAGCTATTCTCTGGCAGCATATCAATTAGCATGGTTTTTTCAACTAACTGACCCAACTGCTCATCGGTAGCGATCACGCCAACCTCGGTATTGAGATTTTCTGAGCGTGGGTCAAAGTTGAATGTGCCAATATAAACTGTATGTTTGTCGACCACCATGGTTTTTGCATGAATGGCAAACGTAGGTGGCTCTTCTTGATTGACAGTTTCATGACGCATTAGTTTTTTAGCAATGCTTGGGTTTGGTTTAAATTCATAAATTTTAATGCCCATTTTAATGAGCGCATTACGTTGGTTTCTATAACCACTAAAAGCTGCCAAATTATCGGTAGATGCCAAAGAGTTCGTATTAATTTTGACGTGAACACCACGTTTAAGTGCGCGCTTGAAAAGTTTGATGGCTGCGTTAGACATCACTAGGTAAGGCGATTGAATCACAATGCTATGTTTTGCATTTTTTATTAATGCCGCCAATCTTTCAGTGGTTTTGCCTCCGCCACCTAATAGCAGGCGGTTGTTATTTTTACCAGGTGTATCACTAATAAATTCAATGTCTGTCCAAGTGGTTTTTTCTAGCAGCTGTTTAATTTCATGCGGTGTTTTTTCAATTGCCAGACGCGTTTCTAGATTAAAGTTTTCTGGGTTTTTTGCATATTGGTGAAGATCTGCGTAAATTTGACGAATTTCACTATCTTTAACACTTACATTTTTGCGCATGAGACCTAACCCATCATATAGCTCCTCTACTGGCGCGCTGAGGGGGCTAGCCCAAAAACGGTTGAAACTTGTTTGCACGTCGTTGGCCACTTTACCCAGCAAAAGAGCATCACGATCCCTGAAATTATAGGTTTGATTGTAATCAAAATACTCTGCCGCCATGTTGCGGCCACCTGTAATGGCGAAATCACTATCCACAATAAAGGTTTTATCATGCATGCGTTGATTAACGCCTCTGAAATTCACAACAATATTGAGTAAGCGTCTATGAAATGGCGTGCCAACTTTGTGTTGAGGATTGTAGATGCGGATCTCAATATTAGTGTGCTTCGCTAATGCAATAAGCGTTTTATCAGGTACATCTATTAATAAGTCATCCACAATGACGCGAACTTTTACGCCCCTGTCAGCTGCGCGTAACAATGCCTCGGAGGCTAATATACCGATATTATCAGTACTCCAGATGAAGTATTGTACTTCTATGGTTCTCTGCGCACGAGTAGCCAACCATGCGCGTGTCAGTAAGGCATCCTCGCCTTTATCTAATACGTAAATCCCACTTTGATTGTGATGACGTGCTATCTCGTGATACATCATGGCGGCATCATCTAATGCCAAACCATGCTGAGAAAATGTGCTAAATAGCGTAATAACTAGCCATTTAAATAATTTCTTCAATTTAATTGCTCCTTGTAACAAGGCTTAAAGCAACTGCTTCTGCGACCTTAATGCCATCTACACCAGCAGATAGAATGCCGCCTGCATAACCAGCACCTTCACCACATGGAAAAAGACCTTTAGTGTTAATGCTTTCTAATGTGCCGTCATCACGTTTTATGCGAATAGGCGAAGAAGTGCGCGTTTCCACCCCAGTTAAAATGCCATCAGCTAAATCAAAGCCATCAATTTTTTTTGCAAACTCGGGGATGGCTTCACGGATGGCGCTGTTGGCAAATGTAGGTAATGCGCTTTCTAAATTAGTAAGTGTTACCCCAGGACTGTAAGAGGGGGTAACTTTACCGAATTGTGTAGAAGCTTTATTAGCTAAATAGTCGCCGATTAATTGACCTGGCGCATTGTAATTACTGCCGCCCAATTCATAGGCATGGCTTTCTAACTCGCGTTGCAGCGCAATGCCCGCCAGTGGACCGAAAGGACTCTCATCAGCCGGGAAATCCACTTCTGGTGAGATGCCCACCACAATACCTGCATTAGCATTACGTTCGTTGCGGCTATATTGACTCATGCCATTCGTCACAACATGCCCAGGCTCAGAAGCTGCAGCCACAACAGTGCCACCAGGGCACATGCAAAAACTATAAACACTCCGCCCATTTTTAGCATGGTGTACCAGTTTATAGTCTGCCGCACCTAGCTTATTAAGTAAGTCCCCACTATAGCTCTTACCATAGCGTGCTCTATCTATAAGTGATTGAGGGTGTTCAATACGAAAACCAATGGAAAAAGATTTTGCTTCTACATAAATCCCTTTTTTGTGTACCATTTCAAATGTATCACGTGCACTGTGACCCACTGCTAATACCAGATGAGTTGTCTCAATTATTTCACCTGTTTGCAAGGTCACGGCTTGTACTTGTTGGTTCTCAATATGGATATCATCCACGCGACATTCAAAGCGCACCTCACCACCAAGCTCGGTAATTGTTTTGCGCATTTCTTCCACCATACCCACTAACTTAAAAGTGCCAATATGGGGGTGGCTCACATATTGGATTTCAGCTGGTGCACCAGCCTTTACAAATTCTTTAATGACCTTGCGACCATAATGTTTTGGATCTTTGATTTGACTATAGAGTTTGCCATCTGAAAACGTACCAGCACCACCTTCACCAAATTGCACATTAGATTCCGGATTAAGAGTACTTTTACGCCATAAACCCCACGTGTCTTGAGTGCGTTTGCGGACTTCTTTACCACGTTCTAGAACGATAGGCTTGAATCCAGATTGCGCTAAGATTAAAGCAGCGAAAATACCCGCCGGCCCGAAGCCGATCACAACGGGCCTTTGCTGGGAATGAAGCTTGCCTGTTGACGTTGCGACAAAGTGGTAGCTTGTATCCGGTGCAGGCCTGATGTGTTTATCTTTTCTAAGTTTGGCTAGCACCTTAGATTCATCTTTAACCGCTACATCTAAGCTATACACATACAAAATAGAATGTGATTTACGCGCATCTACCCCACGTTTGAAAATAGTAAAATGAACTAAATCTCTCTCAGGAATCGCTAGGCGTTTGAGCAATGCAGCCTTAATTTGATCGTCCTGATGTCTAAGCGTATCCGCTTGTTCAATAGGAAGTTTAATTTCGTTAACACGTAACATGGCTTACCTAAGGGCTTTCTCAAAAAAGATAGTCGTTATCTATCAATAAGGAATTTAATTGTTAAATCTTACAGGATGTTGAGTACTGCATTAAATACCTAGGTCCAATTGCAATAATTTCTTCAACATTGGTACTGTTACCGGTTTTTTCTCAGTGAGCGACCATTCATCCAAAGCATCTAACACGGTCATGAGTGTAGGCAAGTCTCGGCGTAAATAGCGTAAGCAGTAATCGACCACTTCATTAGGGAGTTTCATGCCCCGTTCAGATGCATGATTTTTGAGTGCTTTGGCTTTTTCGGTATCGGTTAGTGGCTGAAGCTGATAAACCAAACCCCAAGCCAACCTTGTTGCTAGGTCATCACGTAAGTGCATTTGCGAGGGCGCGTGCAGGCCGGCTGTAATGAGTTTTCTACCAGATATTTTCAGTTTATTGTAGGTGTTAAATAGTGCAATTTGTGCTTCGTTATCTAACAGGTGTACGTCATCTGCAATATCGACACCTGAGGCTTTTGCTGCATTAAGTAAGTGTGTTTTTCCACTGCCTTTAGCACCCCATAAATAAATAAATGAAGACTCTGCTAAACCCGACAATAAAGCGTTGATGTTAGAGAGTGCTTCCGCGTTATGCCCGATAATAAAATTATCTAACGTTTGTCGGGGTGTTGGTTGGATGTCAAGTAACAGTTGTTTCATTATTTTTGTTTCAGCTGTTATTTAAGGTAAGCAGTGCTAGTCAGGTAGCTTTGCTTGGAATGTCGTAGACCGACGGCGATGGCAGCACATACTGGCAGGGCTAGCAAGACGCCAGCAAAACCAAATAGTTGGCCGCCTGCAAGCAAGCCGAGGATGACGATTACAGGGTGTAAGCCAATACGGTCGCCAACTAACAAGGGCGTGAGAAACATGCTTTCTATTATTTGCCCAAGCCCAAATACTAATAATACCGGTATGATTTCTGTTAATGCGCTAAATTGTAATAAGGCGAGCACCACAGCCATAATGAAAGCAAGCGCAAAACCCAAATAGGGAATAAAGCTAAGTAAGCCAGCAATAAGACCGATAGAGAGTGCCATGTCTAAGCCTGCAAACCATAAGCCTAAGCTATAAAATACACTGAGTGCAGCCATGACAGACAATTGACCGCGTAGAAATTCAGCGACAACTTGATCGATTTCTTTTGTTACTGTCGTGGCTTTTGCTAGCCATTTTCTTGGAATTAGCTCGGCGATTTTTTCAATGATGTTATCCCAGTCACGGAGTAAATAAAATAAAACGACAGGCAATAATAGTAAGTTAGCAATGACGCCAATAAAAGCTAAACCTTTACTGCCTGCTGCTTTCAGGATGTTTGTTAACACATTGCCTGTTTCTTTCCAGTTTTTTGTCACCACTTCTTGAATCTGACCAATATCAACCGCGAAATCAATACCAAAGTTTGTTTTTAACCACGGCTCAGCATGTAGCCTAAAGCTTTCAATCAATGTGGGTAGACGTTCTGCAATGAGTACAGATTGCTTTTGCAATAATGGGATTAGAATTAGCACGACGCTAATGATTGCTGCTAGTAAAGTTAGCATGACAATGAGCGTGGCTGGCGTCCTGCCAACTTTTAATTTTTTTACACCGGCAATACTCAGTTTGTCGACTAGTGGGTCGCAGATATAAGCCAAAATAGCCGCAATTATAAATGGCGTAATAATAGGTCCTAGCTGATAAACTGTGAAAGCTAAAACGAGCGAAAATATAACCCAGCGATTGTCACTGAATAAGTGTGCGATAGAGGTGTTGTTTTTTGGTTGATTAGCCATAGTTGAGTTAAAATGTGCGCTTATCAATTAAGCGATTGCAAAATTATACTTAAGTTAAAGCAGCATAACGCAATTTATTGACTTAATTGATTGAAACATATCTACGAAATGAGACTATTTTGAGCACAAATTCTGACAATACTTCAGTCACCTACCTTGATGCTGGTGTTGATATTGAAGCCGGCGATGCGCTAGTTAATCAAATTAAACCATTTGTAAAACGCACCATGCGTCCTGAAGTAATGAGCAGCATTGGCGGTTTTGGGTCATTGTTTGCGATGCCGAAGAAGTTTAAAGAACCTGTATTGGTGTCTGGCACCGATGGTGTAGGGACAAAACTTAAGCTGGCATTTCAATTAAACAAACATGACACGGTAGGTATCGACTTGGTTGCCATGAGTGTGAATGATATTTTAGTGCAAGGGGCGGAGCCTTTATTCTTTTTAGATTACTTTGCTTGTGGAAAATTAGAAGTAGGCACTGCTGCTGCAGTCGTAAAAGGGATTGCTGAAGGTTGTGCGCAATCAGGCTGTGCGCTGGTGGGTGGTGAAACAGCCGAGATGCCAGGCATGTATCCAGCAGGTGAATATGATTTGGCTGGTTTTGCCGTAGGCTGTGTAGATAAAGCGAACATTATTGATGGCACTACGATTACTGAAGGTGACGTGGTACTAGGGTTAGCTTCTAGTGGCGCACATTCAAATGGCTACTCCCTCATTCGCAAGTTGATTGAAAAATCTGGTATCGATATGGAATCAGACTTTCATGGGCAGAAATTCAAAAATATAGTGATGGCCCCAACGAAACTTTATGTGAAATCTATTTTAGCTTTACAAGAAGCCATATCAATTAAAGGCATGGCGCACATTACAGGTGGAGGTATCACAGAGAATATTCCACGTGTATTGCCTGATGGGTTAACGGCAGAGATTCATCAATCTAGCTGGACGATGCCGGCTTTGTTTCAATGGTTGCAAGAACAAGGCAACATGGCAGATTCGGAAATATATAAAACTTTTAACTGTGGTATTGGTATGGCGGTAATCGTATCGCCAGAAAATGCGGCAGAAGCACAAACAATATTAGCCGATAAAGGTGAAACGGTTTATCAAATCGGTACTATACGTAAGCAAAATATAGGTGAAGCGGCGACCGTCGTCGTTTAATTGACAACCAGATGATGTGTTCATGCGTTATATAACCACGCACTATACGGAAGTCACATATGCCAAAATTGATTAAACCATTATTTCCTAAATCGCTATTTTTACTTTGTTTGCTATTCACTAGCATCGCCTTTGCGCAGCCCAAAAATATTCAGTTGGAATATGAGGTGAGCCGGAATGGCAAAGCTTTTGGTAAGGTTAAAGAAAGCTATATACAGGATGGCGGACAATATCGCATTGTCTCGACGACTAAAGGCGAAGGTATCTATGCCTTACTTGGTAAACGCGTGCTAATGAGCAGTGGGGATGTGACTGTCAATGGCTTGAAGCCAGCTAAGTTTCAACTTAAACGTGGCGATAGCAAAAGGAAATCTTTAACGGCTAATTTTAATTGGCCTGACAGTGTGCTCAATATGATGGTGAAAGGTGAAACTAGAACGGCTAAATTGGTGCCAGGCACACAAGATCTAGCAAGTTATCCGTATCAGTTTATGTTCACACCACCTAAAGGCAATCAAGTGGCGCTAGCACTAACAACAGGAAAAAAGTTGAAACACTATACCTATAACGTTAAGGCACGAGGTGTCGAGATTAAAGCCGGCGGTACCGTATATAAAACAGTGCACTTGGTGAATGCTGAAGTGGATGGGAAGAAAAAAAAGGAGCTTTGGTTGGCTGAGGTTAAAGCAAATCACTGTATTCCTGTTAAGTATTTAGTTGTTGATAAACATGGTGACAAGATAGAGCAAATATTGACCAAAATTAGCATTAAATAACTGACTACACTTTAGTTAAGTTATTTAAAGTTAAGTTATTATCAAAGCAAGTTACGCGGCCAGTGATTTAAGGATTGCTGGCCGCACGCATTTATAAAATTAACGCAATACACGAAAAGAAAATACTGTAATGAATGAAAATCTAATCCGCCAAGCGGCCGTGCTACTGAGTGATATGCTCGATTTTGATCGGCCAGCAGATGCTAAAATGAGCGAGTTTTTTCGTGATAATCGTGATCTAGGCAATAAAGATCGTGCATTTATTGCTGAAAGTGTTTACGGCGTTATCAGGCGTTTGCGTTATTTGAGTACGGTTACCGCTAATGAAGAGAATGACCCTGACGATGCGCGTAAGTTGATTCTGGCTTGGTTGCTTCGCGTACAGGGTCGCAGTTTACGTGACTTAGACGAAATGCTGACCGAGCAACAAAAAGAATGGGCAATTTCTATAAAAGCCAAATCTACCAAAGATTTTCCTTTAGCTGTGCAGGCCAATGTACGAGATTGGTTGTGGGAAAAACTGGTTAAGCAATATGGAGAAAAGGAAGCGCTCACTATCTGTCGTAGCATGCTAGAACAAGCAACTCTAGATTTGCGTGTCAATACGATTAAAGGCACACATGAAGAAGTGCTAGCCAAAATGTTGGCAGAAAATATTAATAACGAAAATGTGATGACGGCAATGCCGTACTCTCCAGTGGGTATTCGTATGCCTAACCGTCAAGGGATCAGTAAGCATGTATTGTTTACTGAAGGTAAGATAGAAGTGCAAGATGAAGGCAGCCAGATACTAAGCTATTTAGTGGCACCTAAGCGCGGCCAAATGGTGGCAGATTTATGTGCTGGTGCAGGTGGTAAAAGCTTAGCGTTGGGTGCATTAATGAGAAATACAGGGCGCTTATATGCTTTTGATATATCCGAAAAACGGCTCAACAATTTAGGTAAGCGTCTTAAACGTTCTGGCTTGTCTAACCTAAATGCACAAGTCATTAATAATGAAAATGATTTAAAATTAAAACGCCTCACGGGTAAGTTCGATTGTGTGCTGGTCGATGCCCCCTGTAGTGGCTTAGGTACGTTGCGGCGCAACCCATTTTTAAAATGGCGCCAAACACAACAAGATGTGACTGAGCTGAATGTGAAACAAGCCAGCATTTTGGCGCGTGCAGCCAAGTTGACTAAAGCCGGTGGGCGCGTGGTGTATGCCACATGTAGTATATTAACGGAAGAAAATGAAGCGATTGCAGAGGCTTTTTTAGCAGCACATCCAGATTTTAGTTTGGTGGCAGTAAATGAAGTGCTAGCACAACAACAGATAGCTTTAGATACTGGACAATATTTAAATTTATTGCCACATCTACATGGCACAGATGGTTTCTTTGCAGCCGTGTTTGAGAAAACCTCTAACTAAAAAATATTAGCGGAGCCGTGATGTCATTAGACCTTTCAAATACACTTGTCGTTGGTATATCAGCAACAGCCCTGTTTGATCTCGGTGAAGCTGATCAGTTGTTCCGTGAGCAATTGAAAGTGGATGTTGAAGCAGCAGTCATTAAATATAGAAAATACATGCTTGCAAGGGAAAATGAGCCTTTGCTAGAGGGTACAGGCATGCCGCTTGTTAAAGCGCTATTAGAATTAAATAAGTTCCAAGGTGCCGACGGCAAAGAAGTCAAGTCTCCCTTAGTTGAAGTTGTCGTTATGTCCAGAAACAGTCCAGAAACAGGCGTACGTGTTTTTAATAATATCAGGAAGCTTGGATTAAAAATAAGCAGGCACGCATTCACCGGTGGAGAATCGGTTGTGGATTATATTGAAGCATTTGATGTGGATTTATTTTTAACAACCAATGTTGGAGATGCACAAAAGGTGAGTGATGCTGGCAAGTGCGCTGTCGCTTTATTGAAAGAGCCGCCAAAAGATATTGTGCAGTTGCCGAGTGATCAGGTCAGAATTGCCTTTGATGGGGACGCCGTGCTTTTTGATGAGAGTAGTGAATTGTTATTTAAATCAAAAGGCTTAGATGAGTTTCAGCAAAATGAAGATATGCAACAAAATGTGCCAATGTTGGAAGGGCCATATGCTGCATTTTTGCAGAAGTTAGCCAAATTACAGAGCCGGCTACCCTTTGGAGAGGAGATGTCCCCTGTGCGATTAGCAATCGTGACCGCACGAAGTGCGCCAGCAGAGATGAGAGTGATTAATACGCTACGGCATTGGGGTGTTTATGTGAATGAGGTCTTCTTTTTGGGTGGGTTAAGTAAAGCGGCTATCCTCAAAGCATTTAAACCGCATATTTTCTTTGATGATCAAGATTTACATATAGAAAATGTGTCGAAAGTAGTGCCAGCTGGCAAAGTACCGTATAAAAGTGATTCCCCATTAAATAAATTAAAATCTGTAAAATAGATTAAGAAATTGAGTAAGGCCTACTTCTTTATTTAGATTGGTGAAAATGAAACTACCTAGTTTAAACGTACAAATATTACTCGGTGCCACATTTGGGGTGTTGGTGGGGTTATTGTTTCAGAAAACCGGTACAGACAGCAGCACGGCTTCGGCAAGTTTGTATGCTGCTAATTTAATCGGTACGTTATTTATCGATTTGCTTAAAATGATTTTAATCCCACTAGTATTTTGCAGCATTGTTGTGGGTATTGCTAATTTGCGACAGCACAGTGAAATGCATAAGGTCTGGGTTACCACGCTAATTTTCTTTACGCTCACCATGGGTATTGCCATGATTATTGGTATGTTAGCTAGTCTTTATTTTAAACCTGGTACAGGTTTAGAAGTGAGTATGTTTGATGGCGCTATGCAAAATTTTCAGTCACAACAAATGCCTTTGCCAGAATTTTTTGCTCACTTTTTGCACAACCTATTTGTTAACCCATTTAAAGCTTTAGCCGAAAGTAAAGTGTTGTCGGTAGTGATTTTTGCTTTGTTCTTAGGTATTGCGCTGGTGATGGGTGGTGATCGCTACAAGAATATACTGGTGTTGTTAGAAGAGGCCTTAGAAATCACAATGCGTATTGTGAATTGGATTATGGTGTTAGCGCCTTATGGTGTCGCAGCTTTATTGATTAAATTAGTGGCAACGCAAGATGTGGCGATGTTAGGTACGCTTGCTCAGTTTGTGGCGGTTGTTGCAGGCACATTGTTATTTCACGGCATTGTGGTGCTACCAGCTATATTATTCCTGTTTACGGGTAGGTCACCATTTTGGTTTTGGGGCGGCGCACGTCAGGCATTGGTGACAGCATTTGCAACGAGTTCTAGTTCTGCCACATTGCCCGTCACAATGCGCTGTGCGACTAAGCATTTAGATGTAACGCCAGAAATTGCGGGTTTTGTTATTCCGCTCGGTGCAACATTGAATATGGATGGTACAGCACTATATGAAGCTGCTGCTGCACTATTTATTGCTAACTTAATTGGTGTGGAGCTTAGCTTTGCGCAACAAATGATTGTATTCTTTACCGCCATGCTGGCTTCAGTTGGCGCGCCTGGCATTCCGAGTGCGGGGATGGTTACCATGGTATTGGTATTGCAATCTGTTGGTTTGCCTGCTGAAGCAATCGCGATTCTTTTACCAGTGGATCGTATGCTGGATACCTTAAGAACCACTGTCAACGTAGAAGGTGATATGGCAGCAAGTTTAGTTGTACAGAAGCTAGTTAAATAACACCATGTTAAATAAATTCGAATTGCGGTGTTTTCACGTATCCTGTTCTGTTTATTATTTTGAATTTATTGTTGAGTATTAAAGATGTTAAATTTCCATAAAGCTGACTTGGTTGATGCCGAGCCAGTTGCCCAATTGATTAACGAG
>JAZGEZ010000089.1:0-2855 GCA_036479055.1 Methylophilaceae bacterium
GTGCCACTTGCTATGGACAAGCTGTATCAATTATTAGAAATTGCAGGTGATGAACAAGAAATTTTTAATAAGCGTTTAAATGCCATGGAACGCGAAGGTCAGGTTATGCGTAATAGAAAAGGTGTGATTTGTTTACCTGATAAGATAGAAGCGATTGCTGGCGTTGTACAAGGGCACCAAGATGGGTTTGGTTTTTTAGTGCCCGATGATAAAAACAAGCACGCTGAAGATTTATTTTTATCCAACAAAGAAATGCAGCAAGTCATGCATGGTGATCGTGTCATGGTGCGCGTCAGCGGGTTAGACCGAAAAGGCCGCCCGGAAGGCAAGATAGTCGAAGTCTTAGAACGTACCAATAAAACCATTGTAGGGCGTGTGATGCAGGGTGCTGGGGTTACTATAATCGCAGCTGAGGACAAACGTATCAATCAAGATATTTTGATCCCATACCATTTAGATATGGGCGCAAAAGTAGGGCAGGTTGTGGAAGTGGAAGTGACTGATCAGCCCTCTAAGCACGCCCATCCAATGGGTAAAGTTATCCAAATATTAGGTAACTATGCCGACAGCGGCATGGAAATAGAAATTGCCTTGCGTAAACATAAGTTACCACATCAGTTTGCACCAGCTGCGCTTAAGCAAGCTGAGGCGATTCCCAGCACTGTACAACCAAAAGATTATAAAAACCGTGTTGATTTACGTGAGCTGCCACTCATTACGATCGACGGAGAAACCGCACGTGATTTTGATGATGCTGTATTTGCTGAGCCACAAGGCTCTGGCTGGCGTTTAGTCGTGGCAATCGCCGATGTAAGCCATTATGTGAGACCAGATGATGCATTAGATAAGGATGCCATAGAACGTGGTAATTCCATTTATTTCCCACGCCGTGTGATTCCAATGTTGCCTGAAGCGCTTTCAAATGGCTTATGCTCATTAAATCCAGACGTGGAGCGGCTCTGTATGATTTGTGATATGCAAGTCGGCGCGAGCGGCATTGTTGAGAAGTATCAGTTTTACCCTTCAGTGATGTTATCTAAAGCACGTATGACTTATACCAAAGTCGCAGACATGTTAGAAAATCCTGATGGTGAGATGGCAAAAGAATATGTGCATATCATGCCGTATGTGCAGAACCTTTATGCTTTATACCAGGCGATGCTTGTTCAACGTAAAAAGCGTGGTGCTATTGAATTTGATACGTCGGAAACGGAGATGGTGTTTAATGATGCGGGTAAGATAGATCGCATTGTCCCAACTGCGCGTAATGAAGCACACAAAATTATTGAAGAATGTATGTTAGCGGCTAATGTATGTGCTGCTAACTATTTAACGTCGAATAAACATGCGGCAGTGTACCGTGTGCATGAAGGCCCCAGTACAGAGAAATTGACGCTACTAAGAACGTTCATGAGTGAATTTGGTTTTGGTGTAAGTGGCGGTGATAAACCGCATGCAAAAGACTATGCACAATTAATGAGCCAAATCAAAGGACGTCCAGATGAGCAGTTATTACAAACTGTGTTGCTGCGCTCTATGCAGCAAGCTGTTTACAGTCCGGACAACCAAGGTCATTTTGGCCTTGCGTATGAGGCATATACGCACTTTACATCACCAATACGACGGTACCCAGATTTATTAGTGCATCGTGCAATTAAGGCTGTGATTAACAAAGAAACCTACCGTGTTAAGGATTGGAGTGCGTTGGGTGCACACTGCTCAATGACTGAACGCCGTGCAGATGAGGCCAGTAGAGACGTGACCAATTGGCTTAAATGCTATTACATGCAGGATAAAGTTGGTGAAGTCTTTGAAGGTACGGTGTCAGGTGTGACATCATTTGGTGTGTTTGTCGCATTGGATGATGCCTATGTAGAAGGGTTGCTACACGTCACTGAGCTAGGCAATGATTACTTCCATTACAACAAGGCTCACCATGAAATGGTGGGGGAGAGAACAGGTGCCAAGTATCGTCTAGGTGATCGGGTCACCATTAAAGTCGCGCGTGTAGATTTAGAAACGACTAAGATAGATTTTAGCTTAGTGAATAAGTTAGCTAGTTTAGAGGGTGCTACTAGCCCAACCGGCCGCAAAAAACCAGCCAAACATAAGGCAAAGACCAAATCTAAACGCGACTCAAAAAAAGTGACTGACCATGGGTCTAGCACTTCAAAGATATCGAAAAATAGTAATAAACTAACTGACAGACGAAAAAAAACTACTAAAAAGAAAAGATAAGCAATGAGTGATTCACGTATATTATTTGGCTTTCATGCCGTCCAAAGTCGCATGCGCCAGCATGCAACGAGCATACAAGAAATTTTAATTGATCAAGACCGTGTTGATCCACGCATGAGAGATTTATTGAAGCTAGCTGAAGTTTCTAATATACGGGTAATGCAAGTGGACAGAGATAGACTAGATGGCATTGCCGGTAGAAATGGTCGTCATCAAGGTGTGGTTGCACGGGTGATTGACACACCCATTCCATATAAAGATATCCATGACATTCTAGAATCAGATTTAAAAGAGCCACCATTTTTTCTCATTTTAGATGGTGTTGAAGACCCGCATAACTTAGGGGCTTGTTTGCGTGTGGCAGATGCCATGGGCGTACATGCTGTTATTGCGCCTAAAGACCGTGCCGTAGGTTTAAATGCTACTGTGCGTAAAGTGGCTAGTGGGGCTGCAGAAACGATTCCATTTATCTCCGTGACTAACCTGGCACGTACGATACGAGAACTTAAAGATGCCGGTGTTTTTGTTATCGGTACAACAATGGATTCAGAAAGCACGCTACTTAACACCAAGTTAGACGGCCCTATAGCGCTGGTGCTAGGGGCTGAAGGAGATGG
>JAZGEZ010000090.1:0-10865 GCA_036479055.1 Methylophilaceae bacterium
ATGATAGTATGCTTTTCGCATGCGAAAGTAGGTCACTGCCAAGCTATTTGTTTGCCACTAAAAGCTCAACCATGCGTTGAGCTTTTAGTTTATGAAAGCCTCACTATTACCCTAGTGAGGCTTTTTAGCTTAGGTTTAGAAGGGTGTTATGGAAAATGCATTCCAATTCACTGAATTTATTGATATAATTGCAGTCGTTTAGGGGCAGTTAAGCCCTTTTTTTATTTCCGCGAGGTTTGTAGAAATAAAGTTTAAGGATATGTTGTGCAAGATTTACAGCGTTTAGTAGATAAAACGGTTACCCAGCTTGGGTTTGAGCTCGTAGACTTTGAGATGTCAAATCGAGGTAAGTTGTTGCGAGTGTTTATTGATAAACTAAACCCTGATGACAATAAAGTTGGTATCAATATTGATGATTGCGTATTGGTTAGCAACCAATTAGGTAATGTGTTAACAGTTGAGCATGAAGTAGATTATGACAGGCTTGAAGTTTCTTCGCCGGGCATGGATCGTGTGTTGAAAAAAGAGCAGGATTTTATTAGATTTACAGGTGAGCGGGCACATATTAAGTTACGCGTACCTGTGCTGTTAGAAAATAAAGAACCTAGAAAGAATTTTTTAGGTATTTTGCGTGGCCTGGAGGCAGGTTTGATACAAATTGAATGTGATGGTGTTGTTGAGGCGTTGCCGTTGGCCAACCTTGACAAGGCACGTTTAAGCCCTGAATTTTAGTTTGTTTTGCGATTAGTTCTAAATTATTAAGTAACAATTTTTAGTCGGAGAGTGACGATGAGTCGAGATATTTTATTATTGGTAGATGCGCTAGCACACGAGAAAAACGTGAGTGAAGAGATCGTATTTACGGCTTTGGAGCTAGCGTTGGCTTCGGCGACTAAGAAAAATCATGACGACAATACGGATATTAGAGTGTCGATCGACCGCGAAACGGGCGAATATGAGACCTTTAGAAGATGGCAATATGTTGAATATGATTTGTTAGAAAGCTCTGACTTTCAATTTGATGAAGAGGATGAGCGTGCAAAAGACCGTGAAATAGGCGACTACTATGAAGAGCCATTAGAGTCTATTGCGTTTGGCCGTATCGGCGCACAAGCTGCTAAGCAAGTCATCTTACAAAAAGTACGTGAAGCAGAACGTGAGCAAATCTTAGAAGATTTCTTGGCGCGCGATGAGACGATGGTAACCGGTGTGATTAAGCGTATGGAAAAAGGTAATGCGCTGATTGAAGTTGGCCGTCTTGAATGTATCCTGCCACGCGAATCCATGATCCCAAAAGAAAATTTACGTGTCGGAGATCGTATACGTGCTAACTTATCTCGTATTGAACGCGGCGGTCGTGGGCCACAATTAATTTTATCTCGTATTGCCCCAGAATTTTTAACGAGCTTGTTTGAGCTTGAAGTGCCGGAAATAGAAGAAGGTTTATTAGAAATTCGCTCAGCTGCTCGTGATCCAGGTTTGCGGTCAAAAATAGCAGTTAAAGCCAATGATCAACGTTTGGACCCAGTAGGGACTTGTGTTGGTATGCGTGGTTCACGCGTGCAGGCGGTAACAGGTGAGTTGGCCGGTGAGCGCGTCGATATCGTTTTGTGGAGTATGGAACCAGCACAGTTTGTGATTAATGCGATGGCGCCGGCCGAGGTGTCTAGTATTGTTGTAAATGAAGATGCGCATAGCATGGACATTGTAGTTGATGAAGAACAACTGGCTTTGGCCATTGGCCGTAGTGGACAAAATGTACGATTAGCTTCTGAGTTAACAGGCTGGACGTTAAATATTCTGACAGAAGAAGAGGCAGAACAAAAAACACAAGAAGAACATTCAACTGTTAGCCAGTTGTTTATGGAGAAGCTGGATGTTGATGAAGAGGTTGCTGATATCTTAGTGCAAGAAGGCTTTAGCACCCTGGAAGAGATTGCCTATGTACCAATAGATGAGATGGCAGAAATCGAAGCGTTTGATGAAGATACGATTAATGAGCTTCGCTCACGTTCGCGTGCTGCATTGCTAACAGAGGCCATTGCCAAGGAAGAGAAAGTTGAAAATCCTGCAGAAGACCTGCTTGCGATGGAAGGTATGGATGAGGAAACAGCAGTATTATTAGCATCTAAAGAAGTCATTACGATGAATGATTTGGCTGAACTTGCTGTGGATGAGTTGGTAGAGTTGACGAGTATGGATGAAGAACGTGCGAAGACGCTCATCATGACAGCCCGAGCACCTTGGTTTGAATCAGATAATGTAGATGAAGTAAAAGAAAAGTAGAGAGACTGGAGCAGTAAATGGCACAATCAACCGTTTCACAATTCGCCACAGAGCTAGGTTTACCCACCGCTTTGCTATTAGAGCAATTGAAAAGTGCAGGCGTAGACAAATCTGCTGTTGAAGATAAATTAGATGAAGCTGATAAAGCAGCACTGCTAGATTTTTTGCGAAAAGAGCATGGTGCAGCGCAGGCGCCTAAAAATAAAATTACGTTAACACGTAAACAAAGCACCGAAATTAAGAAAACAGATAGTGATGGCAAGGCACGTACAATTCAAGTTGAAGTGCGTAAGAAGCGTGTGTTGACGCGTACTGACCAAGCAGGCGCACCTAAGGTAGATCAAGAGCCAGTAAAGGCTGAGCCTGAAGTTGAAGCAGTCCAGGCGGTAGAGGTTGAGGAAGTAGTTGAGGTGACACCCACAGAGCCAGCAGTGGTTGAGCCTCCAGTAACGGTCGCTAAACGTAAAAGACAAGTGCTGACCCCAGAACAGATTGCGATTCGGGGAAAAGAAGCTGAGCGTCATGCGAAACTAGTGGCAATGCAAGAAGAAGATTTACGTAAAAAGCAGGACTTAATCAAACGCCGAGCAGAAGCAGAGCAGCAGCGCACCACTGAGGCTGAAGAGGCAAAGAAAAAAACGGATAAGTTAAGTGAGGGCACGCTACATAAGCCCGCATCAAAAGAGGGCGTCAAACCAAAAAGCAAAGAGGTTAAAAAAACTAAAAGTAGTAATAGTGACTGGAATGAAAAAGAAAAACGCAAGCGCGGCTTTAAAACGCGTGGCGCGGCGCCAATGAACAATGGATGGAGATCAGGAAAAGGCAAGAAAAAGTCATCACATAAAGAGGAAGATGAAGAGCATGCATTTACTGCGCCGACAGACCCTGTTGTACATGAAGTGATGGTGCCAGAAACCATTTCAGTTTCTGATTTAGCCCATGAGATGGCAGTCAAAGCGAGCGAGGTGATTAAAACCTTGATGGGTATGGGGATGATGGTCACCATTAACCAAGTGCTTGATCAAGAAACGGCGATTATTATTGTTGAAGAAATGGGACATACAGCGACAGCTGCCGAGGAAAATGACCCAGAGACTTTCTTGGATGAAACAGAGCATACGGATGCCATCTTAGAGAAGCGCCCGCCAGTAGTAACGGTAATGGGCCATGTGGACCATGGTAAAACATCATTACTAGACTACATTCGTGCCTCACGTGTTGCATCGGGCGAAGCTGGCGGCATTACACAGCATATTGGTGCTTACCATGTGGAAACAGCAGGCGGAATGGTGACGTTCTTAGATACCCCTGGCCATGAGGCATTTACGGCAATGCGGGCACGTGGTGCAAAAGCAACTGATGTGGTTATTTTGGTGGTTTCAGCCGACGATGGTGTGATGCCACAAACAAAAGAGGCCATACATCATGCCAAAGCGGGTAATGTTCCTTTGGTTGTTGCGATTAACAAAATTGACAAACCTGAGGCAGATCCTGAACGCGTCAAAATGGAACTGGTAGCAGAAGAGGTCGTGCCAGAAGATCTTGGTGGCGATGCAATGTTCCGAGAAGTTTCTGCTAAAACAGGTCAAGGCATAGACGAGTTACTAGAAGCGGTACTGTTGCAAGCAGAGATTTTAGAATTACAAGCGCCAAAAAATACACCAGCTAAAGGGTTGGTTGTTGAAGGCCGGCTAGACAAAGGCCGTGGCCCAGTATCTACAATATTAGTGCAATCTGGAACGCTAAAGCGTGGCGACATGTTGCTAGCTGGCAGCACTTATGGCCGCGTTCGTGCCATGTTAGATGAGTCTGGTGTGGAGATTGATGAGGCTGGCCCATCTATTCCTGTTGAGGTATTGGGTTTGTCAGATGTGCCAGGTTCAGGTGAAGAAGTGATTGTGTTAAATGATGAGCGTAAGGCGCGCGAGATTGCGATGTTCCGTCAAGGAAAATTCCGTGATGTGAAAATTGCGAAGCAGCAAGCAGCAAAACTGGAAAACATGTTTGGTAAGATGGCTGATGGTGAAGTGGAAACTTTAAACCTGATTATTAAATCTGATGTGCAAGGCTCAAATGAAGCACTGTCGACCAGCCTGAAGAAACTGGCTACTGAAGAAGTAAGGGTCAATATTATTCATACAGGCGTTGGAGCGATTAGTGAGTCAGATGTTAACTTGGCCGTGGCTTCTAAAGCCGTATTAATTGGCTTTAATGTACGCGCTGCTACAGGGGCACGTAAAATTATAGAAACTGATGACGTGGATGTGCGTTACTACAATATTATCTACGAAGCAGTCGATGAGATTAAGGCGGCACTTAGTGGCATGCTTAAACCAGAGCAACGAGAAAGCATTATTGGTAGTGTAGAAATTCGTGAAGTATTCCGTATTTCTAAAATTGGTGCGGTTGCTGGTTGCTATGTACGTGATGGCAAGATTACGAGCGAGTCAAAAGTGCGTGTATCACGTGATAATGTGATTATTCATACAGGTGAATTAGATTCCTTGAAACGCTTTAAAGATGATGTCAAAGAGGTGAAAAACAACTTTGAATGTGGTCTATCCCTGAAAGGCTATAACGACCTCGAAGTGGGTGATATGTTGGAAGTGTATGAAGTGATTGAAATAGCGCGCTCACTATAACAATACCCATCATGGTAAAAGCATTTTCAAGATCAA
Organism: Methylophilaceae bacterium; assembly: GCA_036479055.1. Classification (GTDB taxonomy): domain Bacteria; phylum Pseudomonadota; class Gammaproteobacteria; order Burkholderiales; family Methylophilaceae. Next base: position 4,965 of record JAZGEZ010000090.1, read on the forward strand.
ATCGTATTGCTGAACAAATGCGTCGTGAATTGGCCGACTTACTCCAGTTCGAAGTTAAAGACCCGCGTGTCGGCATGGTTACCATCACTGAAGTTGAGGTGACGGGTGACATCGCGCATGCGAAGATCTTTTACAGCGCGCAAGCAGGCACCCCAGAGTTACAAGAAGGCCTTGAGAAGTCGTCAGGTTTTTTACGCACGCAGCTTGCTAAACGTATGTTGTTACGCACTGTCCCACAGCTTCATTTTGAGTACGATGCCTCTGCTGACTATAGCCAGAAGATGTCTAAATTGATTGATGAAGCACTAGGGCAAGACAATAATAAAGACTAGTAAGACATTGCAATACAAGCGCATCAAAAGAAACATAAATGGCGTTTTGCTCCTAGATAAGCCAATCGGTTTTTCATCTAATCAGGCACTGCAAAAAGTTAAGTGGTTATTCCAAGCTGTCAAGGCTGGCCATACGGGCACTTTGGACCCTTTAGCCACGGGTTTGCTGCCTGTTTGCTTAGGTGAGGCAACTAAGTTTGCACAGTATGTAACCGATGCCAATAAAACTTACGTGGCCAATATAAAATTAGGGATTAAAACGACAACGGGAGATGCCGAGGGCGAAGTCATTTCCACTAAGTCAGTTAATGTCACACCAATACAACTAGAAACTGCTTGTCAGCAATTTTTAGGTAAAATCAGCCAAATCCCTCCAATGTATTCTGCTTTAAAGCACGAAGGAAAAGCGTTATATGAGTATGCTAGAGCAGGAATTAATATCGAGCGTTCAGCACGGCAGGTAAGCATTGAGTCATTGATGCTAAACAAGCATTCTGGTGATGATGTAGTGCTTACTATCACTTGTAGCAAGGGTACTTATATCCGCACCTTAGCAGAAGATATTGGCGCTGTGCTGGGTTGCGATGCACACTTAACAGGTTTGCGGCGTACTGAAACGGCTGGTTATGATATTGCTCAAGCAGTCAATATCCAGCAGTTAGAAGACATGACGATGGAAGCACGTGATGCCTTATTGTTGCCTGTAGATTCTGCGATTGAACATTTACCAAAAGTGATGCTAGATGCAGTAGCCGCCCAGTTCTTTAAACAAGGTCAAGCCGTTTGGCAAGCTGGCATAACGGTTAATGCAGAATTGCGGGTGTATGAAGAAAAAGGTTTGTTTTTAGGTTTAGGTAAGCGGCTTGATGATGGGAAAATAGCGCCTAAGCGCTTGGTCAATTTGTGATGCAGAAACCTAGACAGCTGCTCTTGATGAAATGAATTGCTCATGCAGATTTACACATCACTCAGAAATAGCTGATATGTAAGTACGCGACGGTAAGTAAAACATTCAAAAACAAAATAAAAACATAAACTTAGCTTAAATATTTGGCATTTTTTCTGTTTATGACTATAATGCACGGCTGATGTAAATCGAATGCAATCGCTGGTTAGGTAAATAGGTTACTTGGCTATGTTTGCATTGACGCTAACTAAAGGAAAAAAGATGGCAATTACAGGTGTAGATGCAGCAAAAATAATTAAAGAATATCAACGCGCGCCAAATGATACGGCGAGCCCAGAAGTGCAAGTTGCATTATTGACTGCACGTATTACACATTTAACCGAGCATTTTAAAACAAATAAAAAAGACAACCACTCACGTCGTGGTTTGTTGGCTTTAGTTAGCCAGCGTCGTCGTTTGCTGGATTATTTAAAAAGTGAAGACGTAAGTCGTTATCAAACACTCATTGGTCGTTTGAACTTACGTAAGTAATTACTGTAAATGCGATATTCGTTTTTATAGTGGTAGTAGAAAGCCGGTAGCATACGTTGTGTGCATCGGCTTTTTTTATTGTTTGATTGCTATTGGGTAGTGAATGGCAATCTGTTGAAAAAGGAAAATAAATGTTTAATAAAGTTGAGAAAAGTATTCAATTTGGAGCGCATGAACTCAAATTAGAAACGGGTGAAATTGCGCGTCAGGCAGATGCAACAGTCATGGTTAGCTATGGTGATACTGTAGTCATGGTTGCAGTGACTAGCAGAAGAGAGGTGAAAGAAGGTCAAGATTTTTTCCCATTAACCGTTGATTATATGGAAAAAACGTATGCCGCAGGTAAGATTCCGGGTAGTTTTTTCAAACGAGAAGGCCGTCCTTCAGAGAAAGAGACACTAACAAGCCGTCTAATCGACCGCCCGTTACGCCCATTGTTTCCAGAAGCGTTTTATAACGAAGTGCAAGTGGTTGCAACCGTGATGTCATCAGATCCAGAAATTGATTCTGATATTCCAGCGATTATTGGTGCATCAGCAGCCATGACATTGTCAGGCATTCCCTTCTACGGCCCATTAGGCGCTGCTCGTGTTGGTTACTTAGATGGTGATTATGTGTTAAACCCAAGTAAAACACAGATGGAAGAAACGCAGTTAGATTTAGTAGTTGCTGCGACTGAAACAGCAGTAATGATGGTTGAGTCTGAAGCAAAAGAGCTTTCAGAAGAAGTGATGCTAGGGGCTGTGAATTTCGGTCATGAGCAGATGCAACCAGTGATTAAACTGATTAATGAAATGGCTGCAGAAGCAGGTAAAGATGCGTGGGATTGGACTGCGCCAGAACCAGATACAGCATTAATCGCTAAAGTTGAAAAATTGATTAGCGATGATGTGAATGCGGCATTTCAAATTAAAGAAAAAAGTGAGCGTTCAGCTAAGTTAGCAGAAATCAAGAACCGTTTGATGGCTGAATTAATTACAGAAGAAACTTCAACAACTGAAGCAAACAAGATAAAAGATGAATTCTTTAAAGTTGAAGCTAAAGTTGTCCGTAGTCAAATTTTAAATGGTGAGCCACGCATTGATGGCCGCGATACACGCACAGTGCGCCCTATTAGCATCCGTACAGGCGTATTGCCGCGTACACATGGCTCAGTGTTGTTTACACGTGGTGAAACACAGGCATTGGTTGTTGCGACATTGGGAACTGGTCGTGATGAACAGAAAGTTGATGCACTACAAGGTGAGTTTACTGACAACTTTATGTTGCACTATAACTTCCCGCCATATGCAGTTGGTGAAACTGGCCGTGTTGGCACACCTAAGCGTCGTGAAATTGGTCATGGTCGTTTAGCGAAGCGTGCATTGATTGCTGTATTGCCTGCAAAAGAAGATTTTGATTACACCATGCGTGTGGTTTCAGAAATTACAGAGTCTAACGGTTCTAGCTCGATGGCTTCTGTCTGTGGTGGCTGCTTATCATTAATGGATGCTGGCGTGCCAATGACAAACCATGTTGCAGGTATTGCAATGGGCTTGATTAAAGAAGGTAACCGCGTTGCGGTGTTAACGGATATCTTGGGTGATGAAGATCACCTTGGTGATATGGACTTTAAAGTGGCAGGTACCGATGATGGTATTACTGCATTACAAATGGACATTAAAATCACTGGGATTACATCACAAATTATGGAAGCAGCTTTAGCGCAAGCTAAAGAAGGTCGTGCACATATCTTGGGCATTATGAAAGAAGCAGTGAGTGGCGTGAGTGAAGAAATGTCACAATTTGCGCCACGTATTCTTACTGTCAAAATCAATCCAGATAAAATCCGCGATGTGATTGGTAAAGGCGGTGCTGTGATTCAAGCATTAACAAAAGAAACCAATACTAATATCGATATTGATGAAGATGGTACGGTGAAGGTTGCTTGTACAAGTGCTGAAGAGGGCGAAGAAGCAATGCGCCGCATTAAAGAAATTACGGCTGATGTAGAAGTGGGCCAGATTTACGAAGGCTCAGTTGTTAAAGTGTTAGATTTTGGTGCAGTGGTTTCATTGATCCCAGGCAAAGATGGTTTAGTCCATATTTCACAAATAGCACACGAGCGTGTTAATGCTGTAAAAGACTTTGTTAAAGAAGGTGATACCGTTAAAGTAAAAGTGGTTGAGATTGATGGTAAAGGTAAAGTACGTTTGAGTATAAAGGCTTTACTAGATCAACCTGCTAAAGCAGACACGGAAGCTGACGAGTAGTTAATTTACTCTTTACTTTAAGCAATAAAAAAGCCCGCTTAGCGGGCTTTTTTATTTAAGTTGCTAGCTAGTTGTACTACTAACAGCTAATAGCTTATTTTGCTACTTGGCGTTCTCTTATCTCATCTAGCGTCTTACAATCAATGCATAATGTTGCAGTAGGGCGCGCTTCTAAGCGTTTTAAGCCGATTTCTACACCACAACCATCACAGTAGCCGTATTCCTTTGCTTCTATCTTCAGTACGGTCCCATCGATTTTTTTAATGAGTTTACGTTCGCGGTCGCGATTGCGCAATTCAAGCGCCATATCTGATTCCTGACTTGCACGATCATTTGGGTCTGCAAATGCAGTCACTTCGTCCTGCATGTGGTGTACAGTGCGGTCGATATCATTGCTCAATTCTGCTTTCCAGTTACCTAGAATTTTGCTGAAGTGTGTCAATTGCTTTTTGTTCATGTATACCTCATCAGGTTTTGCCTGATAAGGCGTAAAATCTTTACTGGAAGTTTCTGCCATTTTTTGTCCAAAAAACTACTTTAAAAAAACAAACATTATTGAAATTTAATCGCGCGAGTTTACACTGATTATTGGTGTTATGCAAAGGTAAATGTTGGTAGCCCTTATTAAGTACCGCCTTCATTAAGCTCCAATGCAAGCAAAGTGTTTTCCATTAGCGTTGCCACAGTCATTGGCCCAACACCACCCGGGACAGGTGTAATATAGCCTGCACGTTCTTTTGCGATATTAAAATCGACGTCACCGGCAAGCGAACCATCCTCTAAACGGTTAATGCCAATATCAATCACAATCGCACCAGGTTTAATCCATTCGCCATTGATTAAGCCAGGTTTGCCCGCTGCGGCAACTACTAAATCAGCCCCTTTAATTTTGTCGGCCAAGTTTTTAGTTTTGCTATGACAGCTGGTAATTGTCGCTTTTGCCATCATGAGCTCTAAAGCCATTGGTCTGCCGACGTTGTTAGAAACGCCCACAATGACAGCATCTAAGCCAACTAGATTAATGTTGCTAGCTTCTAGCATTTTAATGACACCATAAGGTGTACAAGAGCGTAACGTGGGCTTGCGGACAGCCAAGCGGCCAATGTTATAAGGGTGAAACCCATCAACGTCTTTATTCACACTAATTGTCTCTATAACTTGTTCTTCATCAATTTGCGATGGCAGAGGTGATTGAACCAATATACCATCCACACCACTGTCATCATTAAGCTTGTTTATTAGGTCAAGTAGTTCAGCATGTGTGGTTGATGCAGGTAAATCATGTGATATGGAGCGAATGCCTACTTTTTCACAAGCGCGTTTTTTGTTACGAACGTAAACGGATGATGCTGGATCTTCACCTAGTAAAATGACCGCTAGGCAGGGCGCGCGCTTGCCTGTAGCTATTCGCGTTGCAACTTTTGATTTAATTTTTTCGAGTAAATTTTCTGAAATGGCTTTGCCATCAATAATCTGTGCTGACATGTTGCAACTTAAAAACGTTAAATAATTAAGCATTTTAACATATATGAATTGACCAAAAGCTTGTATTGCGCTATATTTCTGCCTCTTCGGCGTGTAGCGTAGCCTGGTAGCGCGCCTGCTTTGGGAGCAGGATGTCGGGAGTTCGAATCTCTCCACGCCGACCAGTTTTTTTGGTCATTGCCCGTAATTGCAATAATCGATTATTTGTAACTAAATCTGCCCGTAGCTCAACCGGATAGAGCACCAGCCTTCTAAGCTGGGGGTTATAGGTTCGATTCCTATCGGGCAGGCCAATTTTAAGTCTCTATGGTGGCTGTAGCTCAGCTGGTAGAGCCCCGGATTGTGATTCCGGTTGTCGTGGGTTCGAGCCCCATCAGCCACCCCATATTTCTAT
>JAZGEZ010000091.1:0-2512 GCA_036479055.1 Methylophilaceae bacterium
CTGCTATTAACAGGCCTAAATAGATGCCGCTAGTGAACAAGTTCACATAATGGCTTGTCCATCTGGTAAACATTTAACGATTAAAACGCTTACTTACATCGACGTCTTCCAGCTCTGGTGGCGTAAATGCTAACAAGTTAAGCGCTTTAAATCCAAGCAAGTTAGCGACAATTAGGTCTGGGAACTGTTCTATACGTACATTATTCACATTAACACTATCGTTATAAAATTCACGCCTATCAGCAATCGCATTTTCCAAACCTGTAATACGACTTTGTAATGCACTAAAACTTTGGTCTGCTTTTAAGTCAGGGTAGCTTTCAGCCAAAGCAAATAAGCCCCCTAAACTGCCCTGTAATGCAGACTCAGCAACAACCAAGCCCGCAATATCTTGACTTTGACGTGCATGGTCGACACCTGATCTCGCTTGAATAACTTTTTCTAAGGTTTCTTGTTCATGCTGCATATACCGCTTACAGGTATCAATTAACTTAGGCAGTTCATCGTGCCTCTGTTTTAAGAGCACATCTATATTCGCCCATGCTTTACTGACATTATTTTTAATAGAAACCAAACTGTTATAGGTAAAAACAAAATAAATAATCACTACAATTGCAATCACAGTTAAATACGTCATGCTAAAAACTCCTATATCTCTTTATATCGAATTGAAAAATCTTCACCAAAAAATGTTTCGCCTACTTTACTCCAATAACGAGAAAAACGTTTCATTCGCTTTTTACTAATTTCAGCTTCAGTGAATTTAACTTCTGGCTGCCATTCTGTTTTAAAAGGTTCGAGTAAATTTTTTACTTCTACATTAGGTGTATTTTGTGTTATTAATTGACCAACTCCTCGCTTTTCCAGCACTTCCCGAGTGTCTCCTAACCAAACTTCTACATTAGGTAACTCACTCAAACAATCTGCCACAAATTGAAACCGCTTAAGTGGCCACTTACCCTGCAAGCTTTCATCAAATACAAAAAATTTAGCATTTGAATTTTTTAACAAAGGATGTGCTGCTGAAAGCATTTCATCATGCACAAACACTGCCACCGCATGATTGACTGAGAAATTTTTTGTAGGTGGCCTCATAACCTTACGGTCGGGCAATGGCTGCTCTTCTACGGAAAATAGCTTTGCCTCAAGCATTTCTATTTTTGCATCAAATGGACAATTTACTTTACAGTTGACACAGTACTTCTCGCTAGTCTGGCGAGCTAACACGTCTTTATTAAAAAAATACGGTGTAGAACTAAAGGTAGATGCCACCCACTGCCAGGATAAATGATTTGAAGCCTTATCTCCATCTAAGAGAAGGTTTTCAAACCAATCTGCCGCCTCCCTCCAATCGACTTTTAGCCAATGGATGACATAAGCTGCAAACCATTGACGCGCATGGTGATGCACATAGCCTTCTTGCATCAAGTCCCTGATAAAGGCATCCATACATGGCAGCCCCGTAATCATCTGTCTCACATAATCAGGCATTGCGTTGTCGCCAATGGCAACTTTAGATGGCTCTAGATTATTAAATACTTTATCGCCTTCTTGATACCAAACGCGACGCCAGTAATCACGGCGTGCCAGCGCATGTACGAACGCTTCTGACTCAGAGCCTAGCCTTTCACGCAAGCTGTCGCATGCCTCTTTTAAAGATAAACATCCATGGCGAAAATAGGGTGACAGTTTACTCACAGCACCGTTTGTGAAGTCGTGACTTCTCTTATATAACGCGATGTCAATACTGTTCAGACGCTTAATTGCTTCGTTTCTACCACCGCGCCAATGATCACTTAAATTTACGCCCGCCGCCTGAGGGAACATCCGCTTTATGTACTGCAGTCGCTCTGTACGGTCAGGTGGAATCGTCAGTTTAAAAGGTTTTGCCATGGAATATTCTTATTTAACTTTCAAGTTAGTTTACACCTTTTTTTCGAACTAACGTTTCTTCAAGTGGCTTTGTACATATCTTGCTTAATATTAACCATTAAAAATGCTAATATAGTGCTGTAATTATCAGGGGAAGCTAAGATTATGGTGGTAGAAGGCGTATGGGTTTGGGCAATATTAGGAATCATCTTATTGTCAGTTGAAATGGCCGTAGGTTCATTTGATATCTTATGGTTTGGTGTCGCAGCGCTTTGCGTTTCTGTTGCCATGTGGCTTTTCCCCAACATGCCGTATGCCGCACAATTTATCATGTTTGCAGTACTCTCCCTGGCCTCATTGGCTATTTGGCGCTTACATTATAAAAAGAATGAAACACACTCACGTGTAGGGCAAGCACAGGGGCAAGAAATAGGCAGAGTCGGCATAGTGATTGCGACATGCGGGCCAACACAAAATGGTAAAATACGTTTTTCACAAGGCTTAATGGGCGATCGTGAATGGACTGCGGTTTCTAACACAGTGATTAACGAAGGAACACAAGCAGAAGTTGTTGCCGTTGAAGGCAACGCTTTAAGAATTAAAACCAAGTAATCTATTCAATAGGAAAACATCATGACAG
>JAZGEZ010000092.1:0-3065 GCA_036479055.1 Methylophilaceae bacterium
AGGAGTTTAGCATGTCCATTGAGTCTGTCTTGCACGAAAACCGTATCTTTGAACCTTCAGCAGCATTTAAGCAAAAAGCCACCATCTCAGGCATGGATGCCTATCATGCGCTTTGTGCTGAGGCTGAAAAAGATTACGAAGGTTTTTGGGCAAAACTTGCGCGTGAACTACTGGTATGGAGCAAACCCTTCACTAAAACGCTTAATCAAGATAATGCCCCTTTTTACAAATGGTTTGAAGATGGTGAGCTTAATGTTTCAGCTAATTGCTTGGATAAACACCTTGCAACCATCCCTAACAAAACCGCTATCATCTTTGAAGCCGATAATGGCGAGACTAAAAGCGTCACTTACAAAGCGCTTTATCACCAAGTCTGTCAGCTTGCTAATGGTTTAAAAAGCCTCAACCTTAAGGTGGGAGACCGCGTCATTATTTATTTACCCATGGGGATTGAGGCGATTGTTGCGATGCAAGCTTGCGCACGTTTAGGGTTGATTCATAGCGTTGTCTTTGGTGGGTTCTCAGCAAAAAGCTTAAATGAACGCATTATTGATGCTGGCGCATCAGCCGTTATTACTTCTGATGGCCAATACCGAGGCGGCAGAACACTACCGCTTAAAAAAGCAGTAGATGACGGCATTGCAATGGGTGGCTGCGACAGCATTCAACAAGTGGTGGTGCTGAAGAAAACATCACAAGCCGTAACCTGGAACAGTAACGACATCTGGTGGCATGATTTAATCGAAGGAAAAACTGATGAATGCCCTCCTGTCATGGTCAATGCAGAGCACCCACTCTTTATTTTATATACCTCAGGCTCCACAGGTAAACCAAAAGGCGTACAACACGCTTCAGCAGGCTACTTATTACATGCCATGAACACCACACGCTGGACGTTTGATGTCAAAGACGATGATATTTTTTGGTGTACGGCCGATGTTGGTTGGATTACCGGCCACAGCTACGTTACTTACGGCCCATTGGCTTTAGGTGCGACGCAAGTGGTGTTTGAAGGTGTTCCAACTTACCCTAATGCTGGTCGCTTTTGGCAAATGGTCGCCAAGCACAAAGTCTCTATTTTCTATACCGCACCTACCGCTATTCGCTCACTCATTAAAGCTGGTGAAACGGATCCCAGCACACACCCTAGAGAATATGACTTATCTAGCTTGAGGTTGCTCGGCACAGTGGGTGAGCCGATTAATCCAGAAGCATGGATGTGGTATTACAATGAAGTAGGTGGTGAGCGATGCCCCATTACTGATACCTTTTGGCAAACTGAGACCGGCGGCCATGTCATTACACCATTACCCGGTGCCACAGCACTCGTGCCAGGCTCTTGCACCTTACCCTTCCCTGGCATTGATATCGATATCGTCGATGAAACGGGTAAAGACGTCCCTTGGGGTACGGGTGGCTTACTGGTGATTAAAAAACCTTGGCCATCCATGATACGGACAATTTATGGCGACCCTGAGCGCTTTGTTAAAAACTATTTCCCTGAAGATTTAGGCGGGAAGGTATACCTTGCAGGCGATGGTGCAATCCGTGATGCCAAGACTGGCAACTTCACGATCATGGGTCGTATTGATGACGTATTGAACGTATCAGGCCACCGCTTAGGCACAATGGAGATTGAATCAGCACTAGTGGCTAACAGCCTCGTGGCAGAAGCAGCCGTTGTTGGCAAGCCTGATGAGATTAAAGGTGAGACTATCGTCGCCTATGTCGTGCTCAAAGGCCAACGCCCTACGGGTGACGAGGCAAAAGTAATCGTCAACGATTTGCGCAACTGGGTCGGCAAAGAAATAGGCCCTATCGCCAAGCCAAGTGACATTCGCTTTGGTGATAATTTACCTAAAACACGTAGTGGCAAGATTATGCGTCGCTTATTGCGTAGTTTAGCAAAAGGCGAGGAAATCACTTCTGATATTTCCACGTTGGAAAACCCAGCCATACTAGACCAGTTAAAAGAAGTGGCAAGCTAAGCCTTATTTTGAATAGCCGATGCGAATGGGCAAACGCCTCCCCTTCTGAAATCAAATACCACGATGAAGAATGGGGCGTTCCCATCCATGATGACCACCTGCTATTTGAATCACTCATATTAGAAAGTGCGCAATCCGGATTAAGTTGGGCGACTATTTTGAATAAGCGTGAAGGCTACCGGAAAGCCTTCAACAACTTCGATGTGCAACGGGTATCACTGTACTCAGAAACTAAAATTCAAGCGCTACTGCAAAACACTGACATTGTTAGAAACAAGCTAAAAGTGAATGCTACTGTTGTGAATGCGCGGCGCGTCATAGACATTCAAAAAGAGTATGGTAGCTTTGATGCCTACATCTGGTCATTTGTTGACGGCAAACCCATTAATAATAATTGGGAAAAATTATCTGATATTCCAGCTAACACCCCAGAATCTGACACCATGAGTAAGGCTTTAAAACAAAAAGGCTTTAAGTTTATCGGCTCTACCACCTGCTATGCTTTTATGCAGGCTACCGGCATCGTTAATGATCATGTGGTTACCTGTTTTCGACATACTGAATGTGAATAGCGTTATAGTCATATTATCTAATTTAATGAAGAGGAACACCTTATGTCAACACTAGATACCTGCTGTTCAATTGTCCCCTACTTTAAAATTTCTAGCGAAAACCTAGCCGCATTTAAAGCGATATGCGAACAGTTCGTTGCCAAAACCGATAGTGAATCTAAATGTTTATATTATGGCTTCTGTTTTGATGGTAATGAGGCGCATTGCCGAGAAGGCTACCAAGATGCTGATGGTGTACTAGCGCACCTTGACAATGTAGGAGAACTGCTGGGTGAAGCACTAAAAATATCCGAACTCACTCGTTTGGAGATTCATGGACCTGAAGCAGAACTAGCCAAACTTAGAGCACCGCTAGCTGATTTAAACCCACAATTCTTTGTACTCGAATACGGCTTTCGTCGCTAGTGTTCTTACGCTCATTCATACAATAAAACCAAGGAATATTTTCTTTGCCAACAGACATTAAGCAATCTGCAATAGCATTACTTATCTCATTAATATCCAC
>JAZGEZ010000093.1:0-12673 GCA_036479055.1 Methylophilaceae bacterium
GGCGTTTGTTCATCTGTCATTAGGCATACTCAATATCTAAATAGTTATCTTCGGAAAGCGCTTTATTCTGCGCTGCTATTTTAACACCACCTTATTCAAGGTCATCAATTTAATGCAGCTGAGACAGTGAGTTCCATTTGCCTATTTAAGGTGTTTTTTTATGGTTATTCAACTAAATAAACCTCGACTAGCTACATTACACTATTGCTACCCAAGGAGAACCCACAATGGATGTTGGAATTAACGATGCTGCAGCATGGTTAAAACGTTTATGTAGCGTCAATATACCGGTGCTGAAGCAAACAGCAAGAGGCTTAACTGCGCTTAAAAAAGATGAAGACAACCTTAGTGCCCGCGCGATTAGCGCCGTTGTACTTAATGATCCTTTTATGGTGTTCAAAGTCTTGAGTTATGCAAAAAAACACCCTAGTCAGCGTCAGGTTCAAGATATTGTTGAAGTAGAAGCGGCCATCATCATGATGGGCACCAGTCGATTTTACCGAAATTTAGCCCCTGATTTATTAGTTGACGATCGTTTGCAATCAAACATCTTGGCATTAACGCATCTACTAAAATTAATTAAAAGAGCACACCGTGCAGCTTACTACGCTGCTGACTGGGCTGCCTTGCACAAAGATTTACATTCTGAGGAAATATGGATTGCAGCATTGCTACACGATTTTGCAGAAATGTTAATGTGGTGTTTTGCGCCTGACAAAATGAATGCCATTTTTGCCATGCAAGAAAATGACCATGCAATACGCAGTATAGACGCACAAGAAAAAGTACTTGGGTTTCATTTAACAGATTTGCAAAAAGAACTGATCCGCGTTTACAGCATGCCACCACTACTATCGCAACTCATGGATGACGATAATGAGGATGGAAATGAGCTTAACCAGCTTGACCGTCGGGCGCAAAGTGTTTCACTTGCTGTTAATCTTGCACGTCACTCGGCTAACGGCTGGGATGATGCAGCATTGCCAGATGATTATGAGGCCATTGCTGCATTTTTGCATGTGGATGTAGAAAGGGTGCTGTTTCTTATTGGGGCACCGACTGCAAAAATACCTGAAGAAAATTCAGCTAACTAATACGATCAAACGTCTTGCTTTAAACTGGCTTGGATAAACTGATCTAAATCACCATCTAACACGCCTTGGGTATTGCCAACTTCTACATTAGTACGCAAATCTTTAATGCGGCCTTGGTCTAATACATAACTACGGATTTGATGGCCCCAACCAATATCGGTTTTGGCGTCTTCCATGGCTTGTTTTTCTTCATTACGTTTATCTAACTCCAAGTTATACAACGCGCCTTTCAGCATATTCATCGCTTCTTCTTTATTGCGGTGCTGAGAACGGTCATTTTGACATTGCACCACGACGCCAGTCGGAATATGTGTCAAGCGAACGGCCGAATCAGTTTTATTAATATGCTGACCACCTGCACCACTTGCACGGTAAGTATCAATACGTAAATCTGCGGGGTTTATTTCAATTTCAATCGTATCGTCTACTTCTGGGAAGATTTGCACACTCGCAAAGCTCGTATGGCGTTTTGCATTGGAATCAAACGGAGACTTTCTAACCAAACGGTGCACGCCATTTTCTGTGCGTAACGTACCAAAGGCATAATCGCCAGATACTTTAATTGATGCGCCTTTAATACCAGCCACATCGCCTTCTGACCGCTCTAACACTTCCACCTTAAAGCCTTTGCGCTCACAGTAACGTAAATACATGCGCAACAACATATTGGCCCAGTCTTGCGCTTCGGTGCCGCCACTGCCCGATTGAAACTCAATAAAGCAATTATTCATGTCCATCGGTTGTGAGAACATACGCCTAAATTCCATTTCTTCAATGGTTGCTTCCAGCGCCTTAGAGTCTTCATCTAGACTTAAGATGGATTCATCATCATTTTCTTCACGCGCCATTTCAAATAGCTCTTGGCTATCTTGAATGCCAGTTTTAAGGTTACTTAACGTATTCACAATAAGCCCTAGCGTGCGTTTTTCTTTACCGAGCTTTTGTGCATTTTCAGGATTACTCCATATATCAGGGTCTTCGAGCAGACCATCTACTTCAGCTAAACGTTGCGCTTTGCTTTCATAGTCAAAGATACCCCCGAAGGGCAATGTTACGATCGTTTAAATCAGTTAAGCGATTAGCGATAAGGTTGAGTTGTTCAGCTTCCATGGTTATTACGTCAACAATCAGTACATTGATAAAGAAGGCGATTATACCGCATCGTTTTGGCACTATGACTCAATCACTATACTTCACCCGCGATGATTCAATCGCCATGTTGAGGTTGCTATGTGTTTACGTTAGTAGGGCTTATTCATTAAAACAAGATGCTCGGCTACTTTGCTAATCAATGCATCCTCTAAAAGACTGTCAGAGACCAAAATATTAAAAACATTGAGGTGAGCTACTTGATTAAATTAACTAACAAATATCCTTATCTCCATAGAATATTATTGTTAATATTGACACTTAAACTGATTAGTTTGTTGTTAAAGTTATGCAATCATTATATTGTCATCAAACTGTCACAAATAGAAAATACTATGGTTGTAATACTATCAAGTCGGTTATTTACACAGTTATTTAAACAAAGGACTATTTATGAAATCTCTTCTGCCTAGCAATACATTTTATCTAGCGGGTCTATTGGCTGTGATGACAGCATTAAGTGCTTGTTCAAGCAATGATGGTAGCAGCGGTGACGTCAACGCCATCGTAAGAATTGATGGGTCTAGCACGGTATTTCCAGTGACCGAGGCCGTCGCAGAAGAATTTCAAATTGCCACCAAAACAAAAGTAACCGTCGGCATCTCTGGCACAGGCGGTGGTTTTAAAAAATTCTGCCGTGATGAAACTGATATTACAGGTGCATCACGCCCTATTTTGCAAAATGAAATTGATGCATGCGCAGCCGCTGGTGTTGAATTTATTGAGCTACCTGTCGCATTTGATGCAATCACCATCGTGATTAACCCAAAAAATGATTTTGCCAAAACCATGACAGTGGCTGAGCTTAAAAAGATTTGGGAGCCAGGTGCACAAGAAAAAATGAAAACTTGGCAACAAGTTAACCCGGCATGGCCAGACACCCCACTTAAGCTATTTGCTCCTGGCGCTGATTCCGGTACGTTTGATTATTTCACTGAAGCCATTGTTGGAAAGTCTAAATCAAGTCGTGGTGACTTTACTGCATCAGAAGATGACAATGTTTTGGTTAGAGGCGTTCAAGGGGATGCAGGCGGTTTAGGCTACTTTGGTTTTGCTTACTATGAAGAAAATCAAGATAAGCTACAGGCTGTTGGTATTATTGAAAATGAAGGTGACACACCCGTGTTTCCAACAAAAGAAACGATTGAAGATGGTAGCTATCAACCACTCGCTCGTCCAATCTTTATTTACGTTAAAGCAAGCTCAGCTAAAAACAAGCCTTATGTAAAAGCCTTTGTTGACTTCTATTTAGAGCAAGGCCGCCCTTTAATTGAAGAGGTGAAATATGTGCCATTGCCAACAAAAGACCAAGAGGCAGTTATTGCCCATTGGCACGCTTTAAAAACAGGCTCTGGCTTTGGTGGGCACGCTGAAGTAGGCGTTAAAGTAGAAGACTTACTCGCACGCTTCAACTAAAAACATGCTTAAGCCATCAAGTCTATTTTTGCTTGGTGGCTAACGCGATAATTAGGCTACAATACAAAAGTTAACAACGTCTATACTGTAAAAAATGTCAAACGATACTAACAGCAGCAATAGTGGCAACACGAATATTAGTGCGCGTCTCGCAAAGCGTTTTAGCCGTAATATTAAAGAGCGTGTTATTGAATTTGTGTTAATGCTGTGTGCACTCTCGGCTGTATTTACGACGATTGCAATCGTCGCTATTCTTTTGTATGAATCTTATACATTCTTTCAACATGTCTCTATTGTTGATTTTTTAACTGATACGCAGTGGACACCGTTATTTGAAGATGCGCATTACGGCATTTTGCCATTGGTTTCCGGTACATTAACCATCTCTGCTGTCGCACTAGCCTTTGCTATCCCTGTTGGCACAGTCGCTGCCATTTATCTTTCAGAGTTTGCCTCTCACAAAACACGTGAAACCGTAAAACCTATTTTAGAAATGCTGGCAGGTGTCCCAACCATTGCTTTTGGTTACTTTGCCTTGCTTTTTGTTACCCCATTATTACAAAAAATATTTCCAACCCTACCCACCTTCAACATGCTCGGCCCAGGTATTGTGATCGGCATTATGGTCGTGCCCTATATTGCTTCTGTTTCTGAAGATGCGATGCGCGCAGTACCCATGAGCATGCGAGAAGGCTCTTATGCGATGGGTGCTACACGTTTTCAAACCGCGATGCGTGTGGTCACCCCTGCTGCTATTTCAGGCATTATAGCGGCCTATATATTAGCTATTTCCCGCGCAGTAGGTGAAACTATGGTGGTTGCTATTGCCGCTGGTCAGCAACCAAATCTAACGTTCAACCCGATGGACTCAGCCGCCACCATTACCGCTTATATTGTTCAAGTTGCGATGGGTGATTTGCCACATGGCAGCATAGGCTACCAGAGTATTTTTGCTGCTGGCTTAGTGCTCATGTTAATGACATTATTCTTTAACATTCTTGGCCACTTTACCCGTAAAAAATTCCGCGAGGCTTATTAACATGACATCAAAAGCATCTGCACTTAAAAACCTAGGCGCGGTACGTGAAATGATTAAACGCCATAAGCTGAAAGACGCAATATTTGGCATTGTTGGCTTGATTTGTATCATGCTGATCCTGCTGGCGTTGCTCATCTTATTTATAGACTTATTGGCTGACGGCTATCCAAAACTATTCTCTTGGGACTTTTTTACTAACTTCCCTTCACGCCGTGCGAGTAGAGCTGGTTTGCTTACTGCATTGGTCGGCTCAGCTTTAGTCATGCTGGTTACCTTTATCTCAGCGGTGCCTATGGGTGTGGGTGCGGCCATTTACCTCGAAGAATACGCCCCAAAAAACTGGATTTCAGAAGTCATCGAAGTGAACGTTACTAACCTTGCCGCCGTCCCCTCTATTATTTACGGCTTGTTAGCTTTAGGTTTGTTTGTATATATTCTTGATTTCGGTACTAGCATTCTAACGGCAGGCTTAACCTTAGGCTTGTTGATACTACCGATTGTCATTGTGGCAACTAGAGAGGCCATTCGAGGCATTCCAGTTGCCATTCGTGAAGCCGCTTATGCCGTCGGTGCAACCAAAGGTCAAGTAGTTGGCCAGCATGTAGTTAGATATTCCGCTGGTGGCATTTTAACAGGGGTGATTATCGGGATGGCACGTGCCATTGGTGAAACAGCGCCTGTTATCACGATTGGGGCGCTAACTTTTATTGCCTTTTTACCGCCTTCACCCGTCACAACAACAGCACCATTCATTAATTTTGACTGGTTGACCTCTGGTTTTACTGTGTTACCTATCCAGATGTTTAGTTGGCTTTCACGTCCTAATGCAGATTTTCATGTCAATGCTGCAGCAGCAGGCGCACTGATTATTATTGTCACCTTACTGATGAATGCTGTTGCCATTAGAATGCGCTACAAAATTCGCAAGAAAATTAAATGGCAATAATGTTAACACTTAGCTTAAAACAAAATTATTTAGGAACTTTGAAATATGGCTTCTGAAACCCCACCTATTAAGGCGGAATCTCGCGATCTGAGCTTTTATTACAGCAATGGCACGCATGCGCTTAAGAACATTACTATGCCGTTGTATGAGAAAAAAGTAACCGCGCTCATCGGGCCATCTGGCTGCGGAAAATCAACATTCTTACGCTCTTTTAACCGTATGCATGATTTATATCCTGGAAACCGATATGAGGGTCAAATTATCATGCATCCTGATGACACAAACATACTTGATCCTAACGTGGATCCGATTGAAGTGCGTATGCGCATTAGCATGGTGTTTCAAAAACCAAATCCATTTCCTAAGTCTATTTTTGAGAATGTCGCTTACGGGTTACGCGTCCGTGGCGAGAAAAACAAACGCTTAATGGATGACAAGGTAGAAGAAGCGTTAAAAGGTGCCGCCCTGTGGGATGAAGTAAAAGATCGCTTACAAGATTTGGCTTTTAATTTATCAGGTGGCCAACAACAGCGCTTATGCATTGCACGCGCGTTAGCGACAGATCCAGAAATTATGCTATTTGATGAACCAACCTCGGCACTTGACCCAATTGCCACCGCTAGTATTGAAGAGTTAATGAACGAACTACGCGATAAATTGACGATATTAGTGGTCACACACAATATGCAACAAGCTGCACGCGTTTCTGATTACACGGCTTATATGTATTTAGGTGAAGTAATTGAATTTAATAATACTGGTGATATTTTCGTTAAGCCAAAAGACAAACGGACCGAAGATTACATTTCAGGTAGGATTAGCTAGCAAGCCGTACTATAAGCATTATGGAGAATACAATGAACGAGACCACTACACACCTTTCCCGCCAATTTGACGAAGATTTAGAACGCTTGCGTAGTAGCGTGCTTGAAATGGGCGGCCTTGTAGAAACACAGATTAACTCAACAACCAAAGCCTTTGCTGATGGCAACCATGAGGCCATTTTAAGCGTACTTAAAAATGATCGCGATGTGAATAATTTTGAGAAAGCAATTGATGAAGATTGTATTCATGTCATTGCCATGCGCCAACCTACCGCATCTGACCTGCGATTAGTCATGTCAGTTAGTAAAATTGTGACCGATCTAGAACGCTCTGGTGACGAAATTAAAAAAATGGCTAAAAATATACGCCGCATCCAAGAACGCGAAAATAAAGTACGTGATTCAAATGCTGATGTAAGACACATAGCCAAAGCAGCTAGCGCACAATTAAGAAGCGCATTAGACTGTTTTGCACGGCTAGATACCAACGCGGCCAAAGAGGTTATTCTTGCCGATGAGGCGCTTGATAGCGAGTTTAAAGCGATTGTCCGCCAATTGATCACCTACATGATGGAAGACCCGCGCTCTATCTCTACAGCACTAGATGTGATTACCATTGCCCGTGCCATTGAACGTGTTGGCGACCATGCAAAAAATATTGCGGAACAGGTGATTTACATTGTTGAAGGACGTGACGTACGCCATACCAGAAGAAGCAAAAAAAAATAGTCCTCAGCCAAACAGGTTTTAACTAGCGCTAATTGTAGAGAGGCGCTGCATTTAGCGATACCATTCATTAAGTGCTATTGTTACATTTTAGACAGCTGCAACTTAATGAATACAAGTTACTGGTTATTGCTAACTTCAAATGAAAAGCCAAACAACAGACTTACTTGACCGCGACCTAAGCATTTTAAGCTTCAATGAACGTGTTCTATCGCTGGCGCAAAGAGAAGACTACCCCTTACTAGAACGTTTAAGGTTTTTATGTATTGTCGCCTCTAATCTAGATGAGTTTTTTGAAGTGCGTATGGTACAGCAACTGGAAGCGCTGAAAAACGGGGTTACTCATGGTAGCATCACCGCCCGAAGTTACGAAAATATTGCTAATAAAGCACATGAGTTAGTCGCAAAACAATATTATTTATTCGAACATGAGTTAATGCCCGCTTTAGAGAAGCAAGGGGTCGCATTAGTTTCTAGCCATTTACGTTCCCCAGAACAAAAGCGCTGGGTAGCACAGTATTTCCAAACAGAAGTTAAACCACTACTGCTACCAGTCTTATTAGATCCTTCTCACCCATTTCCCCAAGTGGCCAATAAAGCATTAAATTTTATTGTACAGCTTGAAAATAAATCAAAAAAAACACAATCAATTGCTATTCTACGTGTGCCTCGTGTCTTACCAAGGTTGAAACACTTACCAACACACCCAAACAAAAAAAAGCAATGTTTCGTCTCACTGACCAGTATTATTCGTGCGCATCTAGCCGATTTATTTCAAGGGGTTAAAATCGTTAGTTTTTCTCAATTCAGAGTAACCAGAAACTCTGATTTAGAAGTGGATGAAGATGACGTGAGCAATTTACGTGCAGCATTACGCCAAGAGCTCGCTTATAGGCAATATGGAGAACCTGTCCGGCTAGAAGTCACCATAGACTGCGATGAATCATTATCAGACTTTCTACTCGAACAATTTTCTTTATCTAGATCCGCACTATACAAAGTAAACGGTCCCGTCAATCTGGGTAGGCTCATTCAGCTGCCTGATTTAGCTAGCGACACAACATTGTCGTTCCCTGCTTATACCCCAGCTTGGCCAAAGGAGCTTTCGACCAATGAGTCAATGTTTTCACAGCTTAAAAAAAGAGACATTCTGATTCATCAGCCTTTTGAAAGTTTTGAAGCCGTTATCCAGCTACTACAAGAAGCGGTATATGACAAAAATGTCCTTGCCATTCATCAAACGATCTACCGTGCCGGATCAGACCCCCGCATTCTCAATTTACTGCAGGAAGCCGTCAAAAGAGGCAAAGAAGTGTTAGTTGTGGTAGAGCTGAAAGCAAGGTTTGATGAAGAAGCGAATATCAACTGGTCTGAGGCGCTGGAGTCCATAGGGGCACAAGTGGTCTATGGTATTGTTGGTTTAAAAACACATGCCAAAATGTGTTTGATTGTGCGAAAAGAAGGCCGCTCAATAAAACGCTATGGCCATGTTTCCACTGGAAACTACAATCCTAAAACTGCAAAACAATATACCGACCTTAGTTTTCTGACCAGTGATTTGACCTTCACCAGAGAGATGGAACATATTTTTAGGCACTTAACGAGTGGGCTACTCTTGCCAAAAATGCGTAAATTATTAGTCGCACCCTTTACGCTACACAAGACGATGCTCAGACACGTCAACGCTGCAAGCAATGCTGCCGCTAAAGGAAAGCCTGCAAAGATTATGATTAAGATCAATGCTCTCACGGATGAAGCGCTTGTTTTTGCCTTAATCAAAGCAGCTAAAAAAGGTGTGTCTATTGACCTAATTGTACGTGGCGCATGTGTGTTACCACTAAGCATCAAAGGATTACATGGCAATATCCGTATACGTTCAATTGTTGGTCGCTTCTTAGAACATTCACGCGCCTTCTACTTTGAAACTGATGGCAAAGTAAAGCTATGGCTAGCTAGCGCTGATTGGATGTCGCGGAATATGTTTAGGCGCGTAGAAGTCGCTTGGCCAATTTTGGATGCTGACATGCAAAAACGCATTGTAGATGAATGCTTCACCCCATACATACAAGACAATATTGACGCTTGGGCGTTAACTGCAGATGGCAGTTACACCCCTGTGAAAAAGCTTCCTGCTGAAAATAAACCATCTAAATCACTTTCAGCACAAAGCTTACTGCTACAGCTACATCGCTAAGAAACCAAACCTACTTATTTGACTTGGTTATTACCGTTAAATCCCAATCCGTTTTTTTCCAAGCAATTATTTCTTCTTCTAATAAGTAGGCCGATTGCGGGTGTGCTTCTAACCAGCTATTTTGCACGGTTAACTGCAGTGCACCATCATCGAATTGTAATTTTTTAATGCCTTTTAGTGCTGGCTGATTACGTGAGTGACAAAGAATGACCGCCAAGCGCAAACAAGCTAGCGATACGATTAATCGACTATCAACCTCAGTTAAATCCAGCTTTTTAATTTTTCCATGCTGCCCTAATACTAGTAGACTTAAATGGTGCAGCTCACTTTGTGAGAACCCCATTAACTCAGTGTGATCCAGTATATATGCGCCATGTCGATGTGACACAGCGTGAGAGATAATCGTCCCTATTTCATGGCACTGTGCTGCCCAGCTCAACAATCTTCTTTGCTCTTTAAGCTCATTCTTTTTAAGGTTCAGGTTGTTTGCAGCACTATCAAATAAGTAGATAGCGGCCTCTTTTACATTGTCGGCATGCGCCGTATCGACAGGAAACCGACTTAACAACAAATGAACAGAAGCTTCTTTCGTATACACCAAGCTATCATTGGCCTCTTCTGCCATGTCATAAAAAAGGCCATGACGCAAAGCACCTCTCGCGACATTTAAGCTTTCAATTTTCAATAAATCAACGACGGCGCGCAACACACTTAAGCCGCCACCTATCACAGCATTACGCTCTTCCTTTAGCCCTTCCAACTTTAATCGGTCAGCAGTTTTAGCCTTAATCAATTCATCCCGTAACCAATCTAGCCCTTTTTTTGTTACTTTGCCTTCTTCAAAACCAGCTGCGGCTAACACCTCCCCTATTGCACCTACGGTACCAGAAGCACCATAAGCCACATCCCAATGTTTTGGTCCATACGGCTTACCTAGCACATCTAGAAATGACTTAGCTGCAAGCTCAGCACGTTTCAAGTTGCGCTCAGAAAACTCGCCATCAGGAAAATACTTAAGTGACCAAGCCACAGAACCCACACGCAAAGACTCAGTTGTCTTAGCATCGAAATGTTGGCCTAATATAAACTCAGTAGAGCGACCGCCTATATCAATTACTAGTCGACGTTCGTCTGACTGCGGCAAGAAGTGACTCACGCCTTGATAAATCAAGCGGGCTTCTTCCACACCCGAAATCACTTCTATATCATAACCAAGCGCTTTACGCCCCAAAGCAATAAAGTGTTTTCGATTGCGTGCCTCTCTTAAGGTTTGCGTCGCCACAGCACGCACGTTTTGTTTAGGGAAGCCTTTAAGTGCCTCGCCAAACCGCTCTAAACACCTAAGACCACGCTCAATCGCAGCTTTATTCAAGTTGCGGTCTTCATCTAAACCTCCGCCCTGCCTTACCGCTTCTTTAATATAGTCAACACGCTGTATTTGCCCACCGACAAGATGTGCGATTTCCAAACGAAAGCTATTCGAACCCATATCAACGGCTGCTAATAGCGTCTCTGCACCAATAGTCATATTTTTTCCATCATCCATTTAAATATACGAGAAATTAGCAATGAACAATCTACTATTGCTGATCACTTAGCGTCTTTACTATCTTAGCAATATCTTCTGCTAACTTTTGTACAAGCGTAGCATCTTGGCCTTCTACCATCACACGTATTTTGGGCTCCGTCCCTGAAGCGCGCAATAACACACGGCCAGTATTAGCCAGTTTGGCTTCGGCTTTCTTCACCGCCTCTTGCATAGCGGGCACTTGTAAATCCAGCTTACCTTTTGTTGTCACGTTAATGAGTACTTGTGGATACAACACCAATGCTTTACCCATCTGTTCTAATGTTTTATCACTTTGTTTTAACGCATGTAATACTTGTAATGCTGAAATAATCGCATCGCCACTAGTGTGCTTATCCAACGTTAAAATATGGCCTGAATTTTCTCCACCTAACTTCCAGTTTTTTTTCTTCATCAGTTCTAACACATAGCGGTCGCCCACATTAGCACGCTCAAATGGAATTTGATCTTTTTGTAACGCATGCTCTAGCGCTAAATTAGTCATCAATGTGCCAGCAACCCCACCTTTGAGTTTGCCTTTTGCATATAACCCTAATGCAATGATATAAAGCAGTTGATCGCCATCTAACACATTACCTTTTGCATCGACCATTAACACCCGGTCACCATCACCATCAAAAGCAATCCCCATATCAGCCTTCTGTGTGACGACTGCTTTTTGCAGCATTTCTGGATGGGTAGAACCAACACCTAGATTGATATTAACGCCATTGGGGGTATCGCCAACCGCTGTCACTTCTGCCCCTAGCTCATGAAAGACTAATGGCGCAACCTTGTAGGTAGCGCCATTCGCGCAATCGAGTACGATTTTTAGCCCACGTAAATCCATATTATTGGGGAAAGTGCTCTTACAAAACTCAACATAGCGGGCGCGGGCATCTTCTATACGTTGTGCTTTACCTAGCTTCTCTGATGCCACCACCTGCATCGGTTTATCAAGTTCAGCCTCAATCGCAAATTCGACGTCATCACCTAATTTCTCACCGCCACTGGAAAAGAATTTAATGCCATTATCGTAGTAAGGGTTATGTGAAGCAGAAATAACAATGCCCGCTTGCAAACGCAATGCTCGTGTCAAATAAGCAACAGCAGGTGTCGGCATCGGCCCTGTTAGCAGGGTATCAACCCCTGCAGCAGTTAGTCCAGCTTCCAATGCAGCTTCCATCATGTAGCCAGAAATGCGTGGGTCTTTACCAATTAATACGGCAGGCCGCCCACCTTTAATTCCCTTTTGCGCCAACACTCGTCCAGCTGCATAGCCTAAGCGCATGATGAAATCAGGCGTAATTAATGACTCACCAACTTTTCCACGAATACCATCTGTACCAAAATATTTTTTTACCATCGTTTACTTCTACTTTCTTTTTAGTTTTTTCTACACATACTTAAAAAATTAATTTTAATAACGCCTCTTAACGCCAGAATAGCCAATAAGCGAGCATTAATCCAACAACAACAATCAATATATTAAAAAACTGTTGCTGAGAAAGATTGATTGTTATTTTCTGCGCGTCAAATTTTTCCTTAAGTGCCGGCTGACTCGCTATATATTGTTCAATACATTCTTTTGACTCCA
This sequence comes from Methylophilaceae bacterium, assembly GCA_036479055.1. GTDB lineage: Bacteria > Pseudomonadota > Gammaproteobacteria > Burkholderiales > Methylophilaceae. Next base: position 12,553 of record JAZGEZ010000093.1, read on the forward strand.
TCAGTCCTAAGCTGGCGCTTACTTTCAGTAATTTTATTGCTTGAATTTTATGACCACTATCAAGCGCATCCAACACATCAGCAGTCAACTTAATATCGTTATTCATCTTCTCAACAATCCT
>JAZGEZ010000094.1:0-20323 GCA_036479055.1 Methylophilaceae bacterium
AATTTAGACTGGAATGTGATTCCTATTTGGCAAGCGTTAGATGCAGAGGAAACGCCGCCTGAGGCACAACAAATCCATGAGCCTTGCCTAGTATGGCGTAGTGACATGAACTCACACTACCGCTCGATAGAGGCATTGGAATATAAAGCTGTTCAAAGTGTGATGGCTGGCGCAACATTTGCAACGCTATGTGAAGAGCTTTTTACCACGTTAGGTGATGATGCAACACAGCAGGCTGCACAATATTTATCTACTTGGTTAGAAGCAGGCATCATCAGCGAAATACAGCATTAAAAGCATTTAACGGAGTTTTGTTGTTAGCTGCAGAAAGGTAATGCAAGGCTTTGGATAATTTTACCATTGCGCGTATTTTGCATAAATATAACAGCCCCTGCATCACGGCCTTTCCATGTTGAACCTAACTTAAATTGTTTATTAAATTGATTCAGGCTGTTGATTTGGTAGGCGCCAAATAATTTTCGCACGACGTAATCATGCTTCAATTCACGACCAACATTCTCGCCTGCCTTAACATTCGTCACTAAACCATTCTCGTATAGCACCACAAAAACATCAGCTTCTTTTGCATCGGCAGGGTTTGTCGCTTCTGCACTGGCTTTTAATGTAATACTTCCATCCTCTCCATTTATGGCATCTAGTGTGAGGTTGGCACGCGCAGCAAATTTTTGGCTTTGGTTAATGGCAGCATTCAGGCGGCTGTTATCCCAGCCTTTAAAGTCTCGACCATTAAATACGAACTGTGGGGTGTAAACAAACCCTTGGCCACCAAATGCTGCGGTTTTACGTTGTCTATTACTATATTCAGCTTTGGAGAACTTGTCTTTCCAGCCGATATAGTCCCAATAGTCGACATGAAAAGCCAATGGCGTGACTTCATCTTTTCCCTGGTTTATTTTGCTCAGCCATTTATCTGCAGGGGGGCAGCTACTACAGCCTTCTGACGTATATAGCTCTAATAACGGCACGGTTTTAGAACCACTTTTCGCACTACACTCCCCCGAAAATGCTTGGCCCTGGCTAATTAAAAGCAAGCTAGAAAGTAAACCTGTAATCACAGATTTGATGTGCATGACCAATACTCCTGAATGGATAATTAGTGATTGGTCGTGTGTAGACAAGAAGCCTTACACATGATTTTAATTTGCCACTTGGTCTGTCCCACGTTTATTCCAGGGCGCCACTTTAAACAACAATAACATGCCAGGGATTGCTAGCAATGTGCAGATGTAAAAGAAATGTTCCCAGCCAAGCGCTTCTACCATGCCACCAGTCAGTGCGTTAAAAATTGAGCGAGGCACGGCGGACAGGCTGGTGAACAAGGCGAGTTGCGTCGCAGTGTAAGCAGGGTTAGTTTCGCGGGCCATATAAGCAACATAAGCGACAGTGCCTAAGCCGACACCTAATGCTTCTCCACCGATGACCACGGCAAGCATCCCGCGTTCTATTACGCCCACTGTGTCAAATGGGCCGGCATTAGCCAACCATGCAAAACCAAGAATGGTGACGAGTTGCACGACACCAAACACCCACAGGCCACGATTAATACCGACTTTAAGCATCCAGAAGCCACCAATAAATGCACCTACAACCTGCATGACAAAGCCGCTGCCTTTTACGATCAGCCCAATATCAGTATTACTAAAGCCCATATCAATATAAAACGGTGTGGCAAGTGCGGTTGCCATACTGTCGCCTAGTTTGTAGAGCAAGATAAACAGCAGTACGAGTAGTGCATGTTTTAAGCCGGCGCGATTAATAAACTCAGTAAAAGGCTCAACCACTGAAGCGTATAAGGTTTTAGGGGCTTCGGCACGGTGTGGTTCTGTTGCGAATATAGTCATCAGCATGCCAGGAATCATAAATAAAGCGACGATCCAAAACACCGATGACCAAGGCAAATGGTCTGATAGTATTAGTGCTAATGAGCCCGGTACGAATCCCGCAGTACGGTAGGCATTGACATGAATAGTACTGCCTAAGCCGAGTTCTTCATCACTTAAAATTTCACGCCTAAAAGCGTCAATCACAATATCTTGGCTGGCAGAAAATAAGGCCACTAGTGTAGAGATCACGGCGATGCTGGTGATATTTAATTTGGGATCATAAAAACCATAGGCGCAGATGGTAATAAATAGTGCGATTTGGGTAATTAGCATCCAGCTACGGCGGCGACCCATTGGCGCAATCAGATTGTAGCGATCCATCAATGGCGCCCAAATAAACTTCCAAGTGTAGGGTAGTTGAATCAAGGAAAAGACGGCGATTGTTTTGAGGTCTAGCCCCTCAGTACGTAACCATGCAGGCAAGAGTTGTAATAATAAATATAACGGTAAGCCAGAACTAAAGCCCAACATGACACAGGCCAACATGCGTTTGTTAAGGAGGGTTTGTTTTAGTTGAGGGATCAAATTATTTTCTTAATCGGTACATCGCTAAGTCACCAAACCAATTTGGCAAGAATTGCACATCTTGACCATTGGTAATTACTTTGCGCTCTATGATCGTAAAATTATGTTTTTTACATAATTCATCAAAATCATGAATAGTGCAGAGATGGACATTAGGCGTGTTATACCATTGATGCGGTAAGCTTTTAGAAACAGGCATTCTGCCAATAATTAGTTGCATGCGGTTACGCCAGTAACCAAAGTTAGGGAAAGTGACAATCGCCTCCTCACCAACGCGCAGCATTTCTTGCACGATGCCCTCTGTATTGCGCATGGCTTGTAATGTTTGCGAGAGAATAACCGTGTCGAATGATTGACCCTCAAAGCCAGAAAGGCCGGTTTCTAAATCCATTTGAATCACATTGATATTATTCTCTTGGCTAGCGAGCCAATTAGCATCATCTTTTTCGACACCATAACCTCGGATTTCTAAACCATCACGTAAGTAGCTTAGCAACGCGCCATCACCACAACCTAAATCGAGCACTTTTGAGCCAAAGCCCAGCCAGCCAGCAATAATGGCAAAGTCCTGTCTGTATTGTGCTGCTGCGTTTGTCATCTTTTTATTAGTCGACATGATTAACCCTCAGCCTTGCTAAACTCAATCTTATTAAAATAACTACGTAGAATCGCATGGTAATGCGTATCTGGCATTAAGAAGGCATCATGCCCATGGGCTGCGGTGACTTCTGCATAGCTTACAGTGCATTCGTTATCGAGGAGCGCTTTGACAATTTTCTTTGAACGTTCAGGCGAGAAGCGCCAGTCACTGGTAAATGACAGTACTAAGAACTTTGCTTTTACGTGAGATAAGGCTTTGCTTAGATCGCCACCAAAATCAAGTGCAGGGTCATAGTAATCTAGCGCACGTGTCATGCGTATGTAGCTGTTTGCATCAAAGCTATCAGCAAATTTATCTGCTTGATAGCGTAAATACGATTCCACTTCAAACTCTACGTCAAAGCTGTATTTGATTTCATCTTTAATCTGACGCCCAAATTTTTCACCCATGGCGTCGTTAGATAAATAAGTAATATGTCCAAGCATACGTGCAATGCGTAAACCACGACGTGGGATAGCGTTATGTGCATAATAGTTGCCGCCATAAAATTCTGGATCAGTCATAATTGCTTGGCGCGCTACTTCATTAAATGCCATGTTTTGTGCAGTGAGGTTAGGTGAGGAAGCAATCACTAAAGCGTGTTGAATACGGTCAGGGTAAGCGATGCTCCACTGTAGCGCTTGCATGCCACCTAAACTGCCACCAATAACAGCAGCCAGCTGTTTAATGCCTAAATAATCAGCAAGGCGTGCTTGTGAATCCACCCAATCTTCTACCGTTACAATAGGAAAGTGTGCGCCATAGGGCTTGCCAGTTGTTGGGTTGATACTTGATGGCCCGCTAGAGCCATGGCAACCACCTAAGTTATTTAAACCAATGACAAAAAATTTATTAGTATCTAATGGTTTGCCTGGCCCAATTAAGTTGTCCCACCAGCCAGCGTGTTGGTCATCGGCTGCATATTTACCTGCAACGTGATGGGTGCCAGATAGCGCGTGGCAAACCAACACGGCGTTAGATTTATCTGCATTTAGCGCACCATAAGTTTCATAGATTAAGTCAAACTCAGGTAATACATCGCCATTTTTTAATGTGAGTGCTTCGCTAAAATGTGCAGTTTGTGGGGCGACTATCCCAATAGAGTTAATTTCAGACATGGGCGTATTATACTATGTGACAATTCAAAAAATCATATCGATTGGTCAGGATTATTGATGCAGAAAATAGAAAGTTTCCAAAACCAAGTGCCTGAAGTGGCAGAAGACGTCTATATACATTCAAGTGCAACCGTCATTGGGGATGTAAAAGTTGATAGAGATAGTTCAATCTGGCCTGGCACTGTCATTCGTGGAGATGTGAATTATATTCGTATTGGACATGGTACCAATGTGCAAGATTTGAGCATGCTTCATGTTAGCCATCAATCCAGTTGGGACCCTGCTGGCGCACCATTGATTATAGGGAATCACGTCACTATTGGGCATCGCGTTATTTTGCATGGTTGTACCTTAGATGATGAATGTTTAATCGGGATGGGTAGCATTGTCATGGACAAGGTGATTGTGCAGAAACATGTACTATTAGCGGCAGGCAGTTTAGTGCCAGAAGGGAAAATATTAGAAAGTGGTTACTTGTATATGGGGAGCCCGGCTAAAAAAATACGCGCACTGACAGAAAAAGAAATAACGCATTTTATGTATTCTGCCAAGCATTATATGAAGCTTAAAAACCAGTATTTAAGTGATACGGCCTAGCGTGACTCTTTGGATGCCAGCCAGGTCTAACGTGTGGTTGATTTCGGTAAAACCAACTCGCTTCAGTAAGGCTGCTACTAAACCTGCTTGATTATAACCATGTTCCAACATCAGCCAACCATTCGTGTTTAAGTGTGCGGGTGCCTGCTGAACAATCTGACGGATATCATCCAAGCCATCCAAACCAGAAGCTAGTGCTGATAACGGCTCAAATCGTAAATCACCTTGGCGCAAGTGTGGGTCATTGTCTTCAATATAAGGCGGGTTGCTAACAATCACATCAAAAGTTTTTCTTTGTAATGCGTCAAGCCAATGGCTTAGTAAAAAGGTGGCATTTTGAATGTTTAGTTTTTCTGCATTCTCCTGAGCAATTTTTAATGCATCTTCTGAAGCATCAATTGCAGTCACATGTGACTGAGGTCGATTCTTTGCAATCGCTAAGGCAACGGCACCTGTGCCAGTGCCCAGGTCGAGTATGTGGCTTGGTTGATTAGTTGTAATTTTAGTTAACGCGGCATCGACCAACGTTTCAGTATCAGGTCTTGGGATCAGAGTATCAGGGGTGACTTTAAAATTAAGCCCGTAAAATTCACGCTCACCTAAAATATAAGCAATAGGTTCACCATTGAGCCTGCGCTTAACTAAAGCGTCAAAAGCTGTTAGAACATCGGCGCTTACTTCATCGTCGGCATGTGCAATCAACCAAGCACGGTTAACCTTTAAAAGAGGTTGTAAAAGAAGGTGTGCTTCTTGTTTGCTCGATTGGCATGCTGTTTGGATTGCACGCTGTGCATTTGCGAGCAGTTCTGCAACCTTCATGCTTAATTTTCTTCACCCAGCGTGGCGAGCAAATCCGCTTGATGTTCAGCCGCTAAAGGCGTTATTAATTCGTCTAAATCACCTTCAGTGATGGCGTCAATTTTATAAAGCGTTAAATTAATACGATGATCCGTAATGCGACCTTGTGGGTAGTTGTAGGTGCGGATACGCTGAGATCGGTCGCCCGAACCAATAAGATTGCGACGTTCGCTAGCAATTTGACTATTTTGCGCATCGACTTGTTGGGCTTTAATCCGTGCTGCCAGCACCATCATTGCCTGCGCTTTATTAGCATGTTGGCTGCGACCGTCTTGGCATTCCACCACAATGCCGGTTGGCGCATGGGTAATGCGTACTGCAGAATCGGTTTTGTTAATGTGCTGGCCGCCTGCGCCACTTGCCCTAAAAGTATCCAAACGAATATCCGCTGGGTTAATGGTGACATCAGCCACTTCATCAACCTCAGGTAAAATGGCTACGGTACAAGCACTAGTATGAATACGCCCCTGAGTTTCTGTATCAGGCACACGCTGCACTCTGTGACCACCACTTTCAAATTTAAGTTTAGAGTAAGCGCCTTGGCCTTCAATTTTGGCAATAATCTCTTTATAGCCACCGACCTCACTTTCGTTAGCCGAGAGAATATCTAGTTTCCAACGCTGTTTCTCAACGTAGCGGCTATACATGCGGAATAAATCACCTGCAAACAGCGCCGATTCATCACCGCCTGTCCCAGCGCGAATTTCTAAAATGATGTTTTTATCATCATTGGGGTCTTTCGGAATGAGTAGTTTCTGTAGCGCTAGCTCAATTTCATCTAAACGCTTTTTCCCATTATTAATTTCTTCTTGCGCAAACTCTTTCATCTCCGGGTCGCCAAGCATCTCATGCGCCTCTTTAATATCTGCTTCTGTCCGAATATAGGTGTGGTACTGCTCAACAATCGGCGTGATTTCTGCATGTTCACGCGTAATTTTGAGGTAGTTCTCCATGTCGTCAGTGATGCCTTCTGTCGACATTAAGCGAGTAAGCTCATCGAGGCGTTCACCTAAACTGGAGAGTTTTTGTAATATGCTGGGTTTCATTCGTGTTTAATTCTTAATTTGATAAAGTTGTCGGAGTAACTGTTCTAAACGCGTGTGTTCGTCACCATGGCTTTGATTGAGTGCGTGACTTGGCGCATGTAAAAACTTTTTAGTGAGTGCTGCACTTAACATTTCTAACGCTTTTTCTGGACTTTCGCCTTTTTGAATCAGCTTTAATGCTTTTTTTAATTCAGCTGCCCGCATTGTTTCAGCTTGATCTCGTAATGCTTTAATGGTCGGTACAGAATCACGTTTATGCAGCCAATGCATAAAGTTATCGACACGTGCTGCTACAATTATTTCAGCATTCTCAGCGGCCTCTTGGCGATCCTCAATACCCTCAGAAACGATTTGTGCAAGATCGTCCACCGTATATAAAAACACATCATCTAGTTGAGATACCTCGGCTTCAATATCGCGAGGTACGGCTAAATCGACCATAAACATTGGGCGGTGACGGCGTGCTTTAATTGCGCGCTCTACCATGCCAAGGCCAACGATTGGTAGCTGACTGGCTGTGCTGGTGATGACAATGTCAAATGCAGAAAACTGCTCAGGCAAATCGTTGAGCAAAATGGCTTCCGCACCAATTTTTTCTGCTAAATTCTGTCCGCGCGCTATCGTGCGATTTGCCACTGTCATCGATTTTGGTTTTTGTGCTGCGAAATGATTGGCGCATAAGCTAATCATTTCACCTGCGCCGATAAATAACACCTTTTGTTCAGAAAGGTCACCAAAAATGCGTTGTGCTAATTTAACGGCGGCGGCGGCCATTGAGATAGAGCTGCTACCAATATCTGTATTGGTACGTACTTCCTTTGCGACTTCGAATGTGCGTTGAAATAATTCGTGTAGGTTCGTCCCTAACGTACCCGCTTCTTGTGCTAATTTTACTGACTGCTTAAATTGACCTAATATTTGTGCTTCACCTAGTACCATGCTATCTAAGCCTGAAGCGACTCTGAAAGCATGCTTAACGGCTTCTTGATTGCTTAAGGTGTAAGTGTAAGGTTGAATATTGCCTAGATCTAACTTGTGATAATCCGCCAGCCAGCCAATCACAGGTGCCGCTTCTGGGGATTGCACATAAATCTCCGTGCGGTTGCAAGTTGATAAAATAGCCGCTTCAGTCGCGTTTTTCCCGGTTAAATCGCACAGGGCTTCACGCATCGTTTCTACGCCAAACGCGACATTTTCACGAATTTCAATGGGGGCGGTAGTGTGATTCACACCTATCGTATACAACTGCATTTTGCTATTTTACCAAGTCATTGATGTTATTGGAAAATAAACTAACGCTTAAAAAGCGGTTTAGTTCACTAAAACATCCGCATAGATACTTATCCAAATCCGAAAAATCAGGTTAAAATAGTATTTATAGCGATACTAAATTAATCAAAATATTATAGAGACGGGACCCGCCATGAGTGAAACCTATAGAATTGCCCCAAGTATTCTTTCAGCTGACTTCTCTAAGTTAGGTCAAGAGATTGAAGATGTTATTAAGTCAGGTACAGACCTCGTGCATTTTGATGTGATGGATAACCATTACGTGCCGAACTTAACAATCGGTCCACTGGTGTGTGATGCTATTCGTGAATTATCACATAAAGCAGGTGCATTGATTGATGTACATTTAATGGTTAAGCCAGTTGATCGCATTATTCCTGACTTTGCAAAAGCAGGCGCAGATATTATTACTTTTCATCCTGAGGCTTCTGATCATATTGATCGTAGCTTGGCTATGGTGCGTGAATTAGGTTGTAAATCTGGCTTAGTATTTAATCCAGCAACCTCATTGAGTTATTTAGACCACGTGATGGATAAAGTGGACATGATTCTACTGATGTCTGTTAACCCTGGTTTTGGTGGTCAGAAATTCATCCCCGAAACATTAGAAAAGCTAAAGTTAGCACGTGCTCGTATTGATGCTTATGAAGAAAAAACGGGCCGTAAAATCTGGTTAGAAGTCGACGGTGGTGTGAACCCAGATAATATTGCTGAAATTGCAAAAGCGGGTGCAAATACGTTTGTAGCAGGCAGTGCAATCTTTAGTAAACCTAACGATAGTGATGCAAACCGTTACGATACGGTTGTCGGTAAAATGCGTGATGCATTAGCAACTGTTTAATTTGAGTCATTAATATGGGTTTCCTTAAAAAGCATGCAGTAATCAGTTGGCGATGAAGTTGAGGTAGATAGGTGGGGCTAAATCTAGCTTTGCCCTACAAACTTTATTTCGCAGGCGCTTGCTTGCGAAAATCGCACATCACTTTTTAAGGAAATTTATGCTTCAAACCATTACTAAAACCGAATTTGATGCCTTGGCGCAACAAGGCTACAACCGTATTCCGTTGGTGCAAGAAACGTTTGCCGATTTAGATACGCCATTGTCTCTCTACCTTAAGCTCGCTAACCAACCCTTTTCTTACTTATTAGAAAGTGTGCAGGGTGGTGAACGTTTCGGCCGTTACTCCATCATTGGCTTGCCAGCAAAAACACGTATTGTTGCCAATGATTTTAGCGTACAAGTGATACAAGGTGATGAGGTGCTAGAAACACATGAGGACACAAACCCTCTTGATTTTGTCAAAACGTACCAAGCCCGTTTTAAAACGCCACCCTATCAAGGTTTGCCCCGGTTTACAGGGGGGTTGGCGGGTTACTTTGGCTATGAAACGATTAAATATATTGAGAAACGCTTAAGCAAAACCAGTAAGCCTGATGCGCTTGGTGTGCCAGATGTGTTGTTAATGGTGAGTGAGGAAATTGCCGTAGTTGATAATTTAAGCGGCAAGCTTTATTTTATCATCTACGCTGACCCAGCTAACAAAAACGCTTATAAAGACGCTAGTGAGCGCTTACATATTCTGATTACAAAGCTAAGGCAGTCAGTAGCCATTCCAGAAGCGATTGCCATGTCAGTGACAACAGCAAGTTCAGAGCTTGGCGAAGCAACATTTAAAGCGGGAGTTGAAACAGCGCAACAATATATTTTGGACGGTGACATTATGCAGGTGGTGTTATCACAGCGCATGTCACAGGATTTTAATGCGCCACCACTCAGCTTATATCGTGCGCTACGTACGTTAAACCCATCACCTTATATGTTTTATTACGATATGGGTGATCATCATGTCGTCGGTGCCTCACCAGAGATTTTAGTACGTTTAGAAGACGGTGTTGTGACATCGCGACCGATAGCAGGTACGCGTCCACGCGGCAAAAATCGTGAGGAAGATGCTGCACTGGCTGAAGAGTTATTAGCCGATCCTAAAGAGCGCGCAGAGCATGTGCAACTGATGGATTTAGGTCGCAATGATGTTGGCCGTGTCGCGCAAACGGGTACGGTAAAAGTAACAGACAATATGATGATAGAGCGTTATTCACATGTGATGCATATTGTCAGTAATGTAGACGGAAAATTAAAGCCAGGCATGGATGCGATTGATGTCTTAAAAGCGACGTTCCCAGCTGGTACCGTTTCTGGTGCGCCTAAAGTCCGGGCGATGGAAATCATTGATGAATTAGAGCCTAGCAAACGCGGCATTTATGCAGGCGCTGTCGGCTATTTGGGTTTCAATGGTGATATGGATGTCGCCATTGCCATTAGAACGGGCGTGATTAAAGATAATAAGCTTTATGTGCAAGCCGGTGCTGGCATTGTGGCTGATTCTGTGCCCCAATCAGAATGGGAAGAAACGCAAAATAAAGCCAAGGCTGTGATTCGCGCAGCACAAATGGTGCAAGCTGGTTTAGATAGTAATGTACACCCGCACTCCCGTGAAGGGCGTCCCCCATCTACTAAGCCGCTAAAGCGGCAAGAAGATGGAGAAGCTACGTCCCCAACTTCGCTAAATGCTGAAGCATTAAGTCAGTTGAGAGGTAGACAATAATGTTGCTCATGATTGATAACTACGATTCGTTTACTTATAACCTAGTACAGTATTTCGGTGAGCTCGGCCAAGAGGTGCAGGTGTACCGTAATGATGAAATTGATCTTAAAAAAATCGCTAAGTTAAAGCCACGTTACATTGTCATTTCACCAGGACCATGCACGCCGAATGAAGCAGGTATATCCTTGCCATTGATTCATGAATTTGCAGGTGAAATTCCTATACTGGGGGTCTGTCTTGGCCATCAAAGTATAGGCCAAGCCTATGGTGGAAAAATCGTGCACGCGAAACAGCTCATGCATGGCAAAACGTCATTGATTCATCACGAAAATTCTGGTGTTTTTAAAGGCCTGCCAAACCCATATATAGCGACACGTTATCACTCTCTAGTGATAGAAAAAGAAAGCCTGCCAGACTGCTTAGAAATCACAGCGTGGACAGAAGATGGTGAGATTATGGGTGTACGTCATCAAACATTAGCGGTAGAAGGCGTACAATTTCACCCAGAGTCAGTGCTCACCGAGTACGGACATGAGTTACTCGACAACTTTATTAAGCGTTATTAACTAGGTGTAAGCATAATGTTTAAAGATGTCCTTAATCAGCTACTAAATGCACAAGACCTATCACATGACCAAATGTTAGCGGTTATGCAACAAGTGATGGGTGGTGAGCTGACCACTGCGCAAATAGCCGCTTTGTTAATTGCCTTACGCACCAAAGGTGAAACGGTCGATGAAATTGCGGCAGCGGCAGCGGTCATGCGTAAGCTCTCTACTAAGGTGGTGATAAAAGATGCCACGCATTTGGTGGACACTTGCGGCACTGGTGGCGATGGCATTCAAACATTTAACGTCTCAACGGTATCCGCATTTGTTGCAGCTGCCGCTGGTGCAAAAGTCGCTAAGCATGGTGGACGTTCTGTTTCTTCCACTTGTGGTAGTGCCGATGTGCTGGAGGTGCTGGGTGTGGATGTGAATAAAACACCTGATGAAGTGGCAAGTAGCGTTAATGAAATCGGGATTGGCTTTATGTTTGCACCAAATCACCACAGCGCAATGAAACATGCTGCGCCAGTGCGTAAAGAGCTGGGTGTGCGTACTATCTTTAATTTACTTGGACCACTGACAAACCCTGCTTCTGCACGTCGTCAGGTAATGGGTGTTTTTGATAAGGCTTTAACGGGCAAGCTTGCGCAGGTATTACACAAGCTCGGTAGTGAACATGTGCTCGTTGTACACGGTGCTGATGGTATGGATGAGATCTCTTTTACTGGTGACTCTTATATTGCTGAACTGAAAGATGGCAAAGTGTCTGAGTACACGGTCAATCCTAAACAGTTTGGACTAGTTGTACATCAACTCAAAGATATCCAGATTCAGAATGCTGAAGAATCTAAGGCGATGATTATGGATGTGCTGAATGGCGAAAAAGGCGCACCGCGTGACATTGTGTTACTGAATGCGGGTGCAGCCATTTATGCAGCAGGTATTGCATCAACATTGGCAGCAGGTATCGAAAAAGCTGCGCAGATGATTGATAATGGTGCGGCATTAGCAAAACTTAATGCACTGATAGCGGCTTAAAAATATGCAACGGTTGGCTCTGCTTTTATTGCCGTTCTTACTGGCCACTTGTTTTCAAACAGAACAAGGTGTGGCGGATGCTAACACTAGCCAGCCAAGCCAGCTAGCGCCTGCTATTGATAATACTGAGATTATGGAAGCCTATAAAAACAAACAAAGTAATATATGGGTAGAGGGTAATGGTGAAGTGATTAAGTTGCTAAAAGACGATACTTACGGCTCTCGCCACCAGCGCTTTTTGGTAAAACTATCAGCGCGTGAAAAGCAAACTTTATTATTTGCACATAATATTGATTTAGCACCGCGCATTAATGCCTTACAAGTGGGTGATACAATTAGCTTTAAAGGTGAGTATGAATACAATCCCAAAGGCGGTATTGTGCATTGGACGCATCACGACCCAGAAGGAATAGCCCCGGGCGGCTGGATTAAGCATGAAGGAAAAACATACGAGTAACTATGTCAGATATATTAAATAAAATTATAGCGACCAAACGTGAAGAAATTAGCAAAGCCAGTGCTGAGAAACCACTACAACAATTACACAAAGAAGCACTGGCACAACCTGACCCTCGGGACTTTGTCGGTAGCCTAGTTGAAAAAGACGAGGCTAATCAACCAGCAGTAATCGCCGAAATTAAAAAAGCGAGTCCATCTAAAGGGGTGATTCGTGAAGACTTTAATCCAGCTGAGATTGCTAAAAGTTATGAAGAAGCGGGTGCGGCTTGCTTGTCAGTGTTAACAGACGAACAGTATTTTCAAGGCTCTGCGGCGCATTTAAAGCAAGCGCGCGCAGCTTGCAATTTACCAGTGCTGCGTAAAGACTTTATGATAGATCCCTATCAAGTCGTTGAAGCACGTGCCATGGGGGCGGATTGTATATTGCTAATTGTTGCAGCGTTAGAACTAAATCAAATGCGCTTGTTAGAAGAAGTCTCACATGAATTAGGCATGGCAGTATTGGTAGAAGTACATGATGGCAATGAGCTAGCACTCGCATTGCAATTAGAAACGCCGCTGGTAGGGATTAATAACCGTAATTTACGCACGTTTGATGTGACGCTACAAACAACATTAGACCTATTGCAAAAACTGCCAGAGGACCGCTTTGTGATCACAGAATCAGGTATTTTTACACCTGAAGATGTGGCGCTGATGCGGAGTCATGATGTGAATGGGTTTTTAGTGGGGGAGGCGTTTATGCGGAAGACAGATCCCGGAGCTGAATTTGTTAAGGTATTTGGCTAAACGCGTCGAACCGCGTTGTTGCAACCACTTGCCGTACTAGTCGTACTGTCTTCGCGTTTGCGCCTAGCGCCTCTTAGCGTTAAGACAAATACTGAGATTGTTTTAAAATAAGTAATATTGTTTTTATGATTGACTGTGCTTAGGCACAGGATAATAAAGGAAGCTTTTATGGCTAATCAATTTCTTGCAACCCGTCCACGCCGCATGCGTAAGGATGAATTCTCACGCCGCCTCATGCGTGAAAATATGCTGACGACTAACGATCTAATTTACCCTGTGTTTGTGTTAGAAGGTGAAAGCCGGACTGAAGAAGTACCTTCTATGCCAGGCGTACAGCGTCAAAGCATTGATGAGTTGCTCAAAACAGCAGAGGAATGTGTGCAATTAGGCATTCCTGCATTGGCTATCTTCCCAGTCATTCCAGCAGAGCATAAAAGCCTAACAGCTAAAGAAGCTTACAACGCCAAGGGGCTAGTGCCTAGAACGGTCCAAGCCTTAAAAGCCGCTTTTCCAGATTTAGGCGTGATTACCGATGTCGCATTAGACCCGTATACCACCCATGGACAAGATGGCATTATTAATGATGACGGCTATGTGCTGAATGATGAGACGGTCAAGGTGTTGGTCAGGCAAGCACTATGTCATGCCAGAGCAGGTGCAGATGTCGTAGCCCCTTCAGACATGATGGATGGACGTATTGGCGCTATTCGTAAGGCCTTAGAAGAAGATGGCTATATTTATACCCGTATTTTGGCTTACTCTGCTAAATATGCTTCTGCCTTTTATGGACCATTTCGTGATGCGGTCGGCTCGTCTGTCAACTTTGGAAAAGGCAATAAATATAACTATCAAATGGACCCTGCCAATACAGATGAGGCGATTAAAGAAGTGGCGCTGGATATTGAAGAAGGAGCTGATATCGTCATGGTAAAACCTGGCATGCCCTACCTAGATGTTGTGACGCGCGTTAAGCAAACGTTTGGTGTACCGACTTATGCTTACCAAGTCAGCGGTGAATACGCCATGTTAAAAGCAGCGGCGCAAAACGGTTGGTTAGATGAGCGTGAATGTGTGATGGAGAGTTTGTTGGGATTTAAACGTGCGGGGGCAGATGGGATTTTGACTTATTTTGCGATGGATGTGGCGAAGTGGTTGAAGGCATCATAAACTATCATTAGTTAAGCTAACGAATAATGGCCTAGGTAAAGGCACGGAGCGGCCTAGTGAGCGATAGCGAATGTACTTAACCCAATTGTTAGGCATTATTTGCATGTTGACTGGATCACGAAATTAGACCTACCAAACCTAAACGCCAAATTATTTTTAGCTTTCCCTTCACTTATAACGCTACGATCTGACTGAACATAATTACGCCCAAGCTCATCTAGCTGGCATGAAAGTGAAGTGCCGCTCTCAAGGGTGAAAAAAGTGAAATAGCATTTGTAGCTGCTGCCTGGAAGAGCAAACTCTTTTCTGTCACCGGGCAAACCAACCGTGTATTCGATTTTGTGCTGCACTGTGTAATTAGTCCCCGAAGTGACATCTTGTATTTCGATAGTGCAATTAGCCGTCATTGACCAACATTGCGCCGAAAAAGCCAGCCCGAATAGTGCGAATAGTATTTTTGTCATGCGGCATTCCACCATTGTTTTACTGATACTTTAATGTATGTGTTTGTATTTATCAAGGGTGTTTACTTTGCTGCTTTAATACCAGAGAAATAACGTGGTAGGTAACGTTCTTTTTCGCCTTTCGGCGAGTCACTTTCTTTTGCTTGCCCCAAAGAAAGTAACCAAAGAAGAGGGCACCCCGGTATCTCGGCCTACGGCTCCCTTGCGTTGCTCAACAAAATAAGCGGCTGCGGAACTCGCCCTAGCAAGTCACACAAACCGTGACTTGCCGCGGTGCTCAAACAGGTCCTCGCCTTCATCTTATTTTGTCTGCGCTACTCAGCGTGATAAAGGGGAGTAACGTCAAAACCAACGTAGGGGGTTGTGTCTGACTAGCTCCACTGAAACCTATCCTTCTTAAACCATTTATTCCAAAGTGGCACGGTAAAACTCCATGCGAATAATGCGACAATCATCCCTTGTGGCTTGAATAGGCCGTATTGCCAAGCAAAGGCTGTTGCGGCGACACAGATGGCGTAGCCGATGCGTGCGTTGCGGTGTTGTGGGGTGGTCATGGGGTCTGAAATCATAAAGAAGGCGAATAGGATGGTGGCGCCATTCATGGCTTGATGCAGCCACATGTCGACACCTAAACTTGGGGTGTAGCCTAACCAGATAAGTCTTACTGCTAGCAACCCTAACCATGTGCCTAAAAAAGCGACACTAATATCCCAGCGTGAAATGCGGCCTGTGACCATGCCACCTAGTGCAACCATCCATAGCATAGCCAGCGTTTCTTGACCCCATTGTCCTGGGGAAAGCCATGTGTGTGGCATAAGGGACATGGCTAGAAACGCAGCGAGGTTAGCAGGGTTGAGGATATGACCTCTGGCTTTGCCTTCACCAAAGCGAAAGACAAATTTACTGCTCATGGCAATGCACGCCAATGCGGGTTGTGCCCATAAGACATCTGACCTGACTAGGATGCAAATACCACAAGTGGTAATGAGCGCGCTGAGGTAGCCTATAAGCTTTTTACGATTAGGTAGTTTTAACAAAAATTGCCAAAAGGCTTGTGTACCAAGCGCCGCTGCAAAGGTCAACAGGACTTGTAATGTGCTTAAGGAGAAGTCACGCGCTAATGCACCAAATAGTAGTAAGCTAATCAAAAACACGATTTGAAAATAGCGCGCGTCTAGTAAGTTTAACCCGCTCCATTTTAACCAGCTAGGGATGCATGGTTTGCTGCGTGATAATGATAAGCTTGATAAGTAATGCATAGCGAGTGATTTCATGGTTAACCTCCTTTCAGTTTATTGATTGGTTTTGTTTTTATTAAAAAGGGTTTTCCACCATTTTTTGTTATTGCTATTGATGCTGCTGGTGTTGGGTTTAAACCCAGTAAAACGCTCGGCTTCACTTTGGTTCCAACCGGTGTAGCGCATGAGTGTTTGCATTTCAGTTTTCTGGCGCTGTGGCAAATCAATTTCATAATAACGGCGAGCCGTTTCAATCGCGTTATTGGTGCTTGCTCGACAGCTTTGTATGCATGAAGCAACGCGGCCTCTACCTTTGATAAAATCACGCCAGCCGTTACCAATATTTCTACATGAGTCTTCACAGTTATAGTTGGCGGCTATCTCACGGCATTGTTGTACGGTGCCTTCAAATGGGTTTTGTACGACATAGCGTGTTTGCCAATTTTGGCGATCAGATGTTTGTACAAACATTAAATCTTCAGGAAATGTTTTTGGCGTGTAACGTACATGCAGTCGAGTTAATAATGCGTTTTGGGCACCGCCACCTCTACGACTACGCTTCGCATTACTATTGTTTGAATCATTGTCTAACCAAAACACACCTGCTTGGTTTAATTCGGTACGGCTTAGCGGGTTTGCAGCACAGGGGTCACACCAGCCCATATCCCAAAAGTATTCAGTAAATACCACACGGTGATCTTCTTGTTTAGCTTGGTAATCAAACATTGTTTTGTAAAAAGTTTTAAAATCTTTTTTAATTGC
This sequence comes from Methylophilaceae bacterium, assembly GCA_036479055.1. Lineage (GTDB taxonomy): Bacteria > Pseudomonadota > Gammaproteobacteria > Burkholderiales > Methylophilaceae. Next base: position 17,050 of record JAZGEZ010000094.1, read on the forward strand.
TGGCGGTAAGTTCTCATTCGCTGGTAGTTTGACTGTGCGGTAGTTAGCACTCTCAACACGGCCGTTTTTAGTGAGTACATAAGCAATTAAATCTTGTGGCTTGCTTGGGTCGGCGTTAATCATGCCTAAGCGTATCGGCAACATGAATTTTTCGCTCTCAAACGCAAACTGTATCGGGCGCAGGTATTGCGCACCTGTTTTCGCTTGTTCTTTTAAATTAACTTTTGCCACAAAGAATTTCATGCCCTGCGCAACATAAGGCTTAAGTGCTGCTGCCGCACCTTTGGGCATCTTGTAGCCGTTTTTACGTAACCAAATTGCTAAGCCGTCAGATTGTTTGGCAGAAAGCATGACAATGTCATACTCACCAACGGTATAGCTCGCTTCTACTGCCACGCCTAAGGCTTTGTCGCTCTCTTTTTTCATTTTCCCCATTGATCTAGACATAGGCATTGCGCTTTTATCTTCCATTTCCTCCAAGAGGTCGTAGCGCTGGCCAACAGGACAGGGGTCGGGGTCAAAATACTCTGCTAAACGGGGGGATGAATAAGCATCGAGTCGGTCAAAAATGCGTTTGTCACCAATTTGCACTTGGCCCTCTTTTAATACATGCGGCACTGGTACGACTAAAGCAAAGTCTTTTAGTGGGCCTTTGAAATCATTAAGCATAGAAATCACGCTGCGATTGCCGTCACGGACTAATATGACTTGGCTCGCTTCGTTAAATAGTGAGGCATCGGCTTTACCAGCAAAAAACCCGCAAAATGCTTGTGCATTACTTGATGCAAGTGACAGAACTAGTGCGGATAGGGTTAAAAAACTAGAATAAAATCGTGTTGCTTTCATGTTTTGCTCCTTGTTAAAAAATGGCTTACAAGGTGTTACACGGCCAGAAAGCACAAGTGGGGTTAAAAATAATTATTTAACCCCGTGTTAATTGATTGACCGTTTAATAATCTAATGCCTATACTTTATAGATGAGTCACGGGAATATGAATGAAGCTTTATCAGATGAAGCGTTGATGCGCAGATTTTGTGCGGGTGAGACACAAGTATTTCAGTTGTTGTATGCACGACATGAAAAGCCGCTTTATCGTTATGTGCGTCGATTATTAGGTAATGGTGAAGCGTTACAGGCAGAGGATGTGTTTCAGGATACATGGATTAAGTTAGTGGATGCACGTGACCGTTGGCAAGCGCGTGATAATGCAACTTTTAAAACTTGGCTTTACACATTAGCGCATAACCGTGCAATCGATGTCTTGCGTAAAAGTGGGCGTGAAATTTCGGTGGAAGATGGTTGGGCATCTGATGACAACCAAGAACCATGGCAGTTATGGCCAGCATCGAGTGCGGCTCAACCTGAACAACAAGCTTTTTGGCGAAAAGCAGGACAGCAGTTATTAGACTGCTTGGAAGGGTTGCCTGCATTACAGCGCGCCGCTTTTTTGCTACACCATGATGATGGTTTAACGCTAGAGGAAATTGTACAAGTGATTGATGCCGAATTTGAAACAGTGAAAAGTCGTTTGCGGTATGCGTTAAAAAAGTTGCGTGCTTGTATGGGCGCACATATTAAACCTTTAATAGAAACGGATAGTAGCGCTTGAGTTTGCAAGACGAACACTTACGGCAAGCATTAAAAAATGCACCAGATCATGATCTAGTGCCGGGTGATGCTGTGCGAAAAAAGGTGCTAGATTATGCGCAACAGGCCGCAAAAGCTAAGCATGAAAGTTGGTTAAGGCGTTGCTTCAATGTGTTAAGCAAGTGGCGAATAACAAGCTGGCAGCTGGTGGGTATGAGCACGGTAGCAAGTGTGATGTTGGTGACCGTTATGCTACGGCAGCAACTACCAGAAGAATCCGCCTGGTTGAATTCCGATGCAAAAGACATTGCGCAGACTGAAGTTGACTCACCTGCAACAGGTTCTGCAGCTAGTACAGATCAACAAGAAGAATTTGCTTTGCCGAGTAAAGAAGAAAAAGTTTCTCCGTCAGCAGAAGTAGGGCTAGCTAAAAGGCTTGAAGAAAGTGAGCCCGTTGAGCGTAGCGATAGCAAGAGTGAGAAAGCACAAAAAATGGTGGTAGCAAAAACTAAACCAGTAAAAAAACTCGCGCCAAAAACTAAAAAGCCTGCTATGGACTTGTCGGATAAAAAGGATGCTGTGGTTGCAGCACCAGCACCAGCACCAGAGAGCAGGCCTACATCCATTGCCACGGTGGAAGCGGATGCTGCCGAGGCGACAGTAGCAGAAGATAAAGCAGCGGTTGCTGGTGCTACGGGTAGAGCAGTACGTATTGATGGAGAGACAAAACCTACTATTGCCGCTAGGCAAAAAACTTCACAAGTGAGAGAAGGTATATCAGGGGCAGCATTAGCTAAAGAAGATATACACTCAGGAAATTTCCGTATTTTATTTGCTGGAGACTCTTGGCCAGCAGGCAAGCCATTGCTTGATGTGGAAACAGGCTTTCGCATAGCGTTAATTAAAAATGGGTCTATAAAAATAGCAGAGAATGAGGTGGAAGCTTATAACCAAACAATGCGTGATTGGTATCATGAAAATAAAGGGTTAAGTAATTAGCTGTCGTAACGCATCAATGTCCGCTCTACCCGCATGGCTCCCATCACCAGTTCTTTTTGTTGCCAACCGTAAATCATCATATTCAAATACGCTGAGCTTCTGTAAGCCGTATTCTGTTTCCAAAGTATAAACAGGAACAGTTTTGCGCACTTTGTCTTTTTTATCTTTACTTGGCCTATTAGATAGCCGATAGGCTTGTTCGCTACTCTCAAAAGGTATTTGTTGGCTTAATAGAAATATTTCCACTTCCTTTGCGCTGTCTGCAAATAGATGGATATTGGTTAATCCATTTTTCCCAGCAACGCCTTCTAGTACCCCACCTGTTAAATGTGGGTTAAACCGTTCAAATAGCTGCATGGTGGCAAGCGCGGCTTTGCGCAACATATTAAGTTCATGCGGTTGCTCTTCATTGAATAGCTGGTGGTGAAGTATGACTTCTTCTTCAATTTCAGCATTGGTCGGTAAACCGCTATTTTCTGATAAGCCGAGTTGACGCCCCGCCTTTCTTTTTGCATAGGAAAAATCATTAATACCATCTTCAATCATCATGCGAGCAGCCTGTTGGGCAATTAGTTGCCTCCGTTGATCTTGATTTTCACGTGCCATATAACAAACTCTACAATTGAAGAAGCCTAATATCCAGAAGGGTTTAAGATGTTTCTAGCCCTATCTGTGCTGCTTGCCCCT
>JAZGEZ010000095.1:0-13058 GCA_036479055.1 Methylophilaceae bacterium
TGCTTACTTGAAAACTTTCATCGATAGATTCGCGCCATTTAGCTATTTGATCGGCTACATTAAAAAACACCCAATTACCAATTTCGACAATCAGACCGGTGTCTTCTGCCACCGGAATAAAGTCAGCTGGGTTAACAATGCCATTTTTAGGATGATCCCAGCGCAAAAGGGCTTCTGCCTTGTAGATTTTGTTAGTTGTCAAATCAACAATGGGTTGATACACCACTCTAAATTGCTCTTTTTCTATGGCAATGCGTAAATCACTTGTCATTTCTCTACGTTTAGTAGCGGACTCCTCCAAAGAACGGGTGAAATAACGATAAGTGTTGCGCCCCTTGCTTTTTGCATGGTACATCGTCTGATCTGCATGTTTAATCAAGGTGTCTGCATCTTCCGCATCTTCAGGGCATAAGGTGATTCCAATGCTGACTGAGATATTCACGACATCTGAACCCAGTTGGAATGGCTCTGATAACTTAGAAAGAATACGTTGCGCAATAACATCAACATCTTGATTAGATTTCAAATTGCTTAGAATAATCGTAAATTCATCTCCTCCTAAACGGGCAATTGTCCCATCTCTTCCTACCGTGTCTGTGGTCCGTACACACCCTTCTAAGCGCAATGCAACTTCTTTAAGCAACAAATCACCCACATCATGGCCAAGGCTATCATTCACCTCTTTAAAGTTGTCTAAATCGAGAAACATCAACGCAAATGGCGATCCAGTACGCCGGGTATTCATCGTTTCGTGTTCCAAGCGATGTTGAAACATATGTCGGTTAGGCAATTCTGTCACCAAGTCGAAATTAGCTTGTTTCCACATCCATTCTTCCGCTTGTTTCTTTTCAGAAATATCTGAAGAAACAGAGACATATCCAGTAATATTACCTTTAGCATCTTTAATTGGGCTGACATGCAGAGAAATAGGAATAAGCCGTCTGTCTTTCGTTTGCAGTGTAACCTCACCTCTAAAACTTCCATGATCTCTTGCTGCAGCAAATATTTCTTCTCGTGATGGACCCTCGGCATCTGAGGGGCTGTCTGGTGCAAGTGAAAATGGCTTGCCTACCAACGCTTCAAGGTGATAGCCAAACAATACGACAAAGGCAGGATTCACATATTGATAACAAAAATTTTCATCATGTAAAGTAATGGCTTCTTGTGTCTGTGATAGTGCTTCATCACTCTGTCGTAATTTAGCATCGCGATACTCAATTTGTGAGAGCATCAAGTTAAAACCGTCTGTTAAATCACCAAGCTCATCGGTTGATACTTTTTTAACACGGAGAGCGTAATGCTCATGATCAATAATTTCACCCATTGCTTTAGTCAAGCGCCCAATAGGCTCAAATATACGATAAACCATTTTCCTAAGGAAAATATAACCCAGCAAATAAGCCAGTACCAAACCCAATAAGTTCGTAACAACCCTTAACAAAACGCCCTTTAATACAGCGTCATGATCAGCTTTCACACGGATAAGGCCTACTTGTTGTGTATTTTGCATCACTGGTCGCTCTATAACGAGTTCGCTACCATGCAACCAATACTTTTCTTTATGTTTAGAATTCTCGTAAGAAGCGAACATTTTGCCTTGTGCATCTAAAACATCTGCACGCAATATCGCCTCATCAGCTTGTAAAGCCTCCAACGTTTCTTTGGCTGCACCTACATCGTCAAAAATGATGGCAGAAGCCGTATTACGAGCAACAACATCTGCCAGTGTAATTAGACTTGCCTTGGCCGACGCACGAGAGCTCTTAGCATCATTAATAGTAGAAATCACAAGAGCAACAATCACCACCAGCCCAGCAGTTGCGGAAACAAGCAACATGAGTTTTTTGCTGATTGAATAATTTGCTAAAAAACCAAACATTGTAGAGCGCCCCAATTTCATATTTTTTATAAGTTTTAGTTAGCCCTAAAGCTGCCAACACTGCTTTTATCCCTATTTTGATAGGATGGTTTCCCATAGGCTATATCGTTAATCATACCCTTTGTATCCAGCGCTAATGCAGCCGATTGATTACTTTTTTTCTTCCTACCATCAAAATAAACTTCCATTAATAGCAGCTCACTAAGTGGCTTAGTCATAATGGTCGCCAGCTCAGTTGGCGTGATATCTATAGTGGCTACATTATTATTGTTGATTTTAACATCCTGCTAGATTAGCCCATGCTTAAAACAACGGCCTAAAAACAGGTCACCTTAAATTTAAGGTTTAAATTTTTCCATCTCAAAATGGCTGTAATGAAGCGGTATAGATTGGGAAAAGGTTATTTAATCAATTAAAATCAGGGGATTTATTTTATTGGTGCCCGGGGCCGGAATCGAACCGGCACGACCGCAAAGTCGAGGGATTTTAAGTCCCTTGTGTCTACCAATTTCACCACCCGGGCAGGTGACTAGCTCTGATTAAATCAAGAACGTTTTATTATTGTCATCAAGCCGTGCAACCCGATGCGGAGCGTATTTTAACACCTAACGCATTTTTTTATAAGTAGAAATCTGGCTTTTTATGGGTGTTAGTTAAAAAGTAGTTGGTCTATCAAATTCCAAAAAAAAGAAGGAGGCTTGTGCCTCCTTCTTTAATATTTAAACATTAAGTTATTTTTGTCTAATTAACTCTACACGGCGGTTTTCACTATTTCCTTTTATCGGGTCATTTTCAGCCACAGGCACATCAAAACCATATCCGTTAACTGTTAATCTTTTTGCATCAATCCCTTTTTTAATTAAATAGTTACTGACGGATTGCGCACGCTTTTTAGAAAGCCTTTGATTATAAGTTGCACTAGAAGTATCTCGCTTATCTGTATGCCCTGCTACCTCGACATCAGCATCACCCCATTCTTTCAATGTCTTAATGGCATTATCCAACACAGGATAAGAAACAGGTTTAATTCTGGCGCTATTTGTTTCAAACTGCACATCTGGAATCACTTTATCTGATAGCACTATTTTCTCAGGTTCTTTATCAGCCATCATCTTCGTATTAGCCGCACTTGATGGTTGCCCGTTTGCAACAAGACTTGCCTTGTCTATTTTTACCATCTCAGGTGCGGCCGCTTGGCAAACAGCATGCTCTTTATTGTAGCTAGCATGATGCAATGCTGGCAAATCACCACGTACCACATCCAATTTACTCAACAAACCACCTTCACTCGCAAAAGTGCGTGCATAAGCGGCATATAAATCTTGCTCTGTATTGGTATAAGTACGCCTAGCTTGAAAATATTCATTCTCAGTATCAAGTAAATCAAGCAACGTTCTTTGACCAATATCAAATTGCTTACGGTAGGCTTCCCTTGCTTTTTCAGTGGAAAGTTGATGTTGGTTGCGATAATTAAGTTGCTCAGTCAAGCTCAACACATCGTTGTAAGCGATCACGACTGTTTGTCGCGTGTCTACACAAGCTTTATCGCGAAGATCAAAAGATCTGTTTAAGTTTTCATTCGCTTGCTCAATACGTGCTTTATCAGTAAAGCCATTAAACAAATTAAATGTTGCCGTTAGCTCTACCATGTCCGCCGCTAAACTGCTATTTCTACCATTAGAACTCACATCTAGATTTTTTCTAGCTTGCAAATCTAATCTGGGCATATATTTAGAACGTTTTCCGCTTATTTCTTTTTGTGAAGCCACAATATTTTCAATAGCAGAAAGAAGATCAGGATTTTGCTGATAGGCAAGTTCCAGTGCTTTATTGGCATCTGTAGACAGCCCTTCTTTTAAGAAGTCCACCGCTGGCAAGCCTTCTGGTGGCAAATCGCCAGATAAACGTTGAAAACGTGCAGTCACATTTTGCAAATTGGTCATCTCGGTCAGCAAATTAGCCTCAGCGAGTGCCAATCGTCCACTCGCTTGTTCTAAATCCACCCTACGTGCAACACCTGCTTGTACCCGTTGCTCGATACGGTCAAATAATTGCTTATGTACGGCGTAATTGTTTTCTGCATAGCTGATCAGTTGACGGTATCGTTGCACATCGATGTAGGCTTTAACGATATCTAAGGCCGCTGTTTGCATGCTACTTTGCAACTCGTAATAACGCACACGGGCAGCATGCCCTAGCCTACTCACTTCACTGCGTGTTGCAAAGCCATCAAATAACATTTGGCGCAGGACCAATTGTGTTTGGCTATTAGGGCTTGCTGTATGACCAACATTTGACGTTAAATCTTCTTGACTTCTAAAGTTAGAAACAATGTCTGCATGCGGATAAAAGACGCCTTCTGCGGCTTCTCTATCTTGTAGCGCTGCTTTATAGGTGTGAAAATTTGCTTGCACTTCAGGATTGGTGGTAACCGTTCTTTCTACTATTTCTTTTAATGTCGCAGGCACTTCGATATTAGCCACCGGCGTTTCGGCATTAACGGTATATGTTCCTAGCAACAAAACTGCTACTAGCACTCCTCTGTATATTTTTCTCATATCACTTTCTTTCGACCTAATTTTATAAATTCAGCTCGTAAAGCACTTCTAATCAACACATAGAATGCAATAAGCATGCCTTAAAATTTAGCCCTGACAAGTTTATTAAAATAATTTAATGAAGCCCATGAATATGTTGACGTAACCGCATCATTACACAAAGAAACATACACTCGTTCATTTTTTTTAACCATATTAATGCATTGGCGCAGATATTTCAAAACTAATTAACAATTTAGACAAGAAAGAAGCCTTAATTAAGTTAACCATTGGCTTTTTGTTGTCATTTTGTATCTTTGGCTTTGCAATCGCGACAAACTTTCAACAGCTAGCCAATCTAGCAAAGCAGCGTTATGGTGAGCAAGCTAAACAAACGGTTTTAAATTTAGAATCTCTTTTAATTGACTTGCAGTCCGCTTCTGAACCGGAACAATTAAAACGGATTAATCTTTTTTTTAATACCCATATCAAATTTGTTAGCGATAAATCTAATTGGGGCAAAAAAGATTACTGGGCGACTCCACTTGAATCACTAGGTATAAAAAAAGGCGATTGTGAAGATTACAGTATTGCTAAATATATATTCTTGCGTGAGCTTGGCATTCCTGATTCGCGCTTGAAACTGACTTACGTTAGGGCAAAAGTGGGGGGGACGTACAGTAAAACTTTTCAAGCGCATATGGTGCTTAGTTACTATGCAACCCCTACATCTGAACCGATGATTTTAGATAATTTAATTTCAGAAATTCACAAGAGTTCCCGCCGTATTGATTTAACCCCTATTTTCAGCTTCAATAGTGAAGGCCTATGGGCAGGGGTATCCAACAACACCAAAGGTAGCTCATTAAAATCGCTCTCGCGCTGGAGCAATGTATTAAAGCGTATTAAAAATGATGGTATTAAATAGTTTATTAGTTAGGAATCAATATGTCACTTATTAAACAGTTATGGTTAGCAATTATCCTGGTCATGTCACTTGCATTTAGTGCTAGCTTTGTGATTAATACGATCACTAGTAAGCAATATTTAGAGCAACAACTACAGATGAAGAACACAGACAATGCGGTGTCACTAGCCCTATCTATTTCGCAAATGGAAAAAGATCCGGTTGCGATTAACCTGATGATATCGGCACAATTTGATAATGGACATTACGACTTTATTCGGTTGACTGATCCAAATAATCAGCTCATCACAGAGAGAATCTATGCAGACACAAATGAATCTGTGCCAACTTGGTTTAAAAACTTAGTCAATATCGCCCCTAACGCTGGTGTAGCACAAATTCAAGATGGCTGGAAACAATATGGTGTTATTTCACTGGCCAGCGCAACGGATTTTGCATATATAGATTTATGGAATGGCTCATTATCCATGCTGCTTTGGAGTGGCATTATTGCTTTGGTATGTGGTCTTATTGGCTCGTTAGCGCTAAAAATGATCATACGTCCATTGCATGAAATGGTGGAAATGACGGAAGCCATTGGAGATCAAAACTTTACCTCAATTAAAGAGCCCCGCACTTTTGAGTTCAAGTCTTTGGCTAAATCATTAAACCGTCTATCGCAACGCATTAAAGACATGCTCAATGACCAATCAGAGCTACTAGACCAAATGCGTAAAGAAGCCAACTATGATGCTATTACGGGCTTAATGAATCGAAAATACTTCAGTAGTAGAGTCGCCACCTATATAGAGAATGATGAATATTTTACAGAAGGGTTATTAGTTGTTTCACATATTAGCAACCTTGCAGAGATTAATGAAACACTAGGCGCTTCAGCCACTGATGTTATCTTAAAAAGAATGGGTTTAGCACTCCAGACCTACTGCGATCAATACCCATCACTAACTTCAGCGCGCTTAACCGGTGCAGATTTTGCTGTATTCTCCAGCGAGGTAGTTGATAACAATGTGTTATGTGGTCAAGTTAAAAATGTATTGAGCGAAGCTGCTGGGTTGGAATCGCGTTTCAATAACTTTGCATTGCCTACCATTTCTAGCGCCGTGAATAAGTCTGAGCAACTTGATGGCCTTAAGAAACTAATTGCAGCGATTAAAACTAAAACCAATGCTGCCGAAGCAGATATTATGGAATTAATTGACCAAGAGGACATTACGCAATATGAGGATAGCGATGACGCTGAATGGAGAGCCATGCTGACATCCGCTATAGGGTCAAAACGTTTAAAACTGGCCTCGTTCCCGGTTATGACACACAAAGAGAAAGTAATACACCATGAAAGCCCAACCAAATTACAATTAGTATCAGGCGGCCCATGGCTTGCGGCTGGTGAGTTTATCGCTAAGGCGACCCAATTAGGGTTGGTATCACAACTTGACCGTTTAGCATTAGAAACTGCTGTTAAAACGCTGAAAAAAGATGCTTCGATATCAATAGGTTTAAACGTATCGACTGGCGCCATGTGCGACCCTGATTATCATGCATCCATAAGCAAACTATTAAAACGCAATCCTGAAGTGGCCAGCCAGCTGTGGCTTGAAGTTGCTGAGCACGGAGCATTCCAAAACTTACCACAATTTAGAACGTTCTGTGCGCTTGTAAAACCACTAGGTTGTAAAATTGGTGTAGAACATATTGGCACGCAAATTAGACGTTTGGGAGAACTGCACGACCTGAACTTAGACTACATCAAAATAGATGCTTCCATTATTCGTGATATTGATCGAAACCCGGGCAATAGAGCTTTCCTAAAAGGGATTTGTTTAATCGCACATTCTATTGGTCTTACCACGATAGCGGAAGGCGTCCAAACTAAGTATGAGTCAGCAGCCTTAGCTGAATTAGGGGTGGATGCGATGACAGGACCAGCGATCAAAACAGAAAAGTGATAGTTTTAATCTAAACTAAGGAACAACACTTCCAAAAACAAAAAAGGTAGCTAAGCTACCTTTTTTGTTAACGATAAAAACTAGAACCGATCGCCTTCATCTAACAAGTTAAGGTTTGATCTTTTTGACCGTAACCCTTGACGCTCAATAAGCCGCTTCTGTGCAGGCTCTGGAAAGTCAGTAAACCGAATAAAATCACTATCAATCAATAAAGAAATTAAATCTTCCAGTACCCGTGCTAGTTGAATATCACTCTCACGGAACGGGTCTTCTTCCTTTATGGCCGCATCTAAATAGTCAAGATACTCTTTTGATCCGGCCTCCATCCCCTCCCAACCATGGCTTATCACCTCAGTCTGGCTAACGGCTTTTATTGCTCCATCATTACCTCTTAGTACATATGGCATAATTGCCTCCACACCTTTGATCAGTAATACATCATAATCAAACAGGCATCAAAGCAATTGTGATAAAAAGCATATGAAATAGTGCTAATTCTGAAGTTCATCCAATACTTATGTATTCAAATTTCACGATAACAGCTAGCCTAACAACAAAAAGCTCGGAGCTAGCGCCGAGCTTTTTGTTTAAAACGCACCTGCTTTAATCAACAATTAACTTATTATTGGTTAATAAATCTTGAATAATTGCCTGATTGTCGCCCAAAGTGCTGACTAAGTCCACCCCAGTTAAGGTAATGGTTTGTGATTCGCTGGTTGGCGTATAGCCACCTGAGAAACCACCCTGATCACTGACATGAATCACTGTGTCAGAACCAACCAGCTCAAAGTGCAAGAATGATTCAAGGTTACCTACACCAGTGACATGCTGTTCACCTATCAACAAATCGCGCAAATCAAGCACATCGCCGCCAACTGCCGCTGGATCAAAATCAGTAATCACATCAACAGCTGGTGTACCAGGTGTTGCTTGGTCATTAAGCTCCCACTTAAACACATCAACGCCAGCACCACCTGTTAGGGTATCATTACCTGCCCCACCAATAATCGTATCAGCACCTGCGCCGCCATCAATGGTATCGTTTCCTAATCCACCAGAAATAATATCAGCGCCATCGTTACCACTGAGCGTATCATTACCAGCATCGCCTGTAATCAGATCGGCACCAGTGCCCCCAGTAATCGTATCATCACCATCATTACCATATAATTGATCATTATCCGCACCACCGTCAATGATGTCGTCACCATCACCACCGCGTACAATGTCAGAACCTGCACCTGCGTTAATCGTATCGTCACCATCAAATCCAGAAATAGATTCATTTCTTGCCGTGCCATTAATGGTTTCACTCGCTGAGGTGCCCGCGATGTCATCAATAATGTTATTTAACGTTAATGTGGCTGACGATACATCGCCGTCCGTATCCGTAATCGTATAGCCAATAATTTCTGGCGCAGGGGCTGGCGAACCAGCAGTGTCCAATATAGTGGTGAAAGTAACATCTTCAAGAATAGCAAATGGATTACTAAAACCACCTGAATCAATCACAATTTTACCGATACCAGAAAAGCCCATATTAAGCGGCGCTTCTGAGCTAGAAGAGAACTGCCCTAGCAAGTCACCATGCACATCGTAAATACTATACCCAACCGCTCTCCAGCTGACTAAATTACTATTGGCATTCATATCGAGGATAACATTCTGCACACCATGCGGATGCGTTGCACTATCAAAATTAATGACCAAGCTTTCTAGTCTATCAACACTTGTATTGACAACACCTGTCACGCCAACACCATTTCCAGAAACTGTAATGCCTGCACTACCTTCAGCTGCGCTAGTTCTTGCTATACCAGATAACAGCATGCCGGCTGCCGCAGCATTAGCGACGCCCGCATTGCTTGTTAGCAGATAGTTTGCCGTTGCACCTGTAACGTTAGTAGATATTTCAGCTGCTGGCGGTGTATATTGATAAAAACCCTCTTGATTAAAGACTAATGATGCGCCGCCTGAACTAGCTGTCCAGGTTAGCGTATTGACACCGCCAATAGATGTAACCGTATAAGAACCACCAGCTGCAGCCGTTGTGCCAACCAACGCGGTCAAATCAAAACTCACCCCATTGAAATCTATTGAGGTAACAACCCCGCCATCGCCTGGATCATCTTCTCCAGAACGACCTGTGCTAAACGTGGTTAGTTGAACACTGTCACCGCCATCTGTACCAATACCACTGATGACATTACCTTCAAAAGCAACTTCCCCATCACGTAGTGTATCGGCATCGTTATTCGCTTGTGGCTGTCCATCTACAATCTGTACGGTTTGTTTTCCGCTTGCTGTATCGCCATCCCCATCAATCGCGGTGTAATTAATATCGAATTGATCTCCCTCAGCTGCAATGCCAGCTGTTTGATAACTATATTGCCCTGTATCGAAGTCAAACGTTAAAATGCCACTCTCGAAGCCATTGGCATCGTTCAAGGTGATAGAACTACCTGCCGTTGTAGCGGCACCCAAGAAACCCGCTGAAGCGGTAATTTGATTGCTTCCGTTATAGGTAAAGGTAATATCCGTATCTGGGATATCGTCCCCAGTTGTATCTAGAGACATCACTAAAGTATTGATATAACCACCATCAGCACCAATCGTTAAGCTAGAGTTAGTCGTACTGCCAGTAACAGAGCCGCCAAAGCTAGTGGGTACAGAAGCTAATAACACATCCTCTAAGCTGCTAACATTCGTCACAATAATGGCATTATCTACACTGCCACTATGATCGCTATCCACATTATGAATGTTATCTAGCTCAACCGGGTTTGCAATACCCGTTCCTATACCTAGTGCGTAAGAATTAATGCCATTACCATCAACAAACGTATGATACCCATTTGAAGCACCAGGGTCAGTTATGTCTCCAACCGTTGGTACGCCATCTGAAATAAAGTAAACGGTATTGTTTTCACTCGTATCAACCGCACCATCAATGGTAAAAGCATCCATTGCTTTTTGTAAACCATCTCCATAATTGGTACCACCGCCAGCGACAAGCGCATTGACAGCAGCAATAGCGGAAGCGGCATCTGTATAAGCAGCACCACCATTAAGCAAGAGAGCAGTCGATTGGAAACTAACCAATTTAATAGCAACATCTCCACCCTGACTAAAGTACTCATTAATCACAGCAGCCACAGCTAGTTTTGTCGCAGCTAATCTATCAATAATGGTGACAGAGCCATCTGCCGCTATATTTTTAGCCTCCCCGGACATACTGCCTGAGACATCAATCACAAAAACTAAATTAGTATCTGGCAACACACCCTGCTGAACCTGCACAATCGCATCTTGCGCAATAGGGGCATCATCTACGATGGTAATATCAAGCGTTGAACTTGTTGTGTCTACACCAGTTGTTAACGTGTAGTTTACAGTCATGCCATCATTGACGCCTTCAGTCGTGCTATTGGTGAGTGTTGCAACATAATCACCTTTACTAAAGGTCTGACTCCCTATCGTTACATCTTGCGTATACACTTCAACTGTCCCTACACCCCCTGTCATGGCTAGCGTCAGCACGCCATTAACATCAGGTCCTGTCGCACCGGCAACACTAATGGTCGTTGATGCCGTTATACCCGCATCATTAGCCAACAAGTTACCTGTCGCGATATTAGTCGTAGTTGCTGCTGCAGTGCCGCCGCTTTGTGCGCCATTAGCATCAATACCAGCCTCATAAACAGTGGCGACATCAGGGTTTGCCGTTGTATTGCTATCATAAGTCAACGTTAACGTGGCGGTATCAGTACTGCCATCACTGTCAGATAAGGTATAAGTAAACACATCATCAACGCTACCTGGCTCTGGTGTAATATCAATACCATCTAATCTAAACAAATTGGCTTCTGATCTTAATACAACATAACTAAATGGCTCCCCTGCAGAAATAGTAAGCGTAACTGGATTGCCTGCGCTTACTTGAGAACCAGCACTCACTAAAGTGCCATCTGCTCTATATGTTTCATAAAATGAAGTCTCTCCAGTAGCATGATCAGTAATCCTTAAGGTGACTGATTTTGACTCTACACCCAAGTCCATCACAAGTTGCTCACCACTTTGTATTTGATCTGAATTGTTGGTACCTGGGTTTTGCTCAACACCAACACCATCACTATCCTCTCCCGCATTGTCTCTCCAGCGAGTTCGACCTGCAGAGGTTGCATTCAGTGTTGATAGATCGAGATCACTACCAATACCACCCACATATGGATCTTGAGTATCAAAACCATATAAGTTAACCCCAGCACTTGTAAATGAAGCAATGCCTGTTGGGTTTGCAACAACAACATTTGGGGGTATCGCCAACGTATAAGTATAGGAACCATCATCTAAATCAATATCCAGTGTGCCTCTGGTCGTGACGATGGTACGTACATTCGTTGCGCCATTAATTGTGTTAGAAATTTGCGACCCCGTTGTCAACACCACATCTGTTAAGTTGTGTGTGCTATCAACATTAAGTGTATCTGCGGTTACACCGCCAGCACCTGTAATCACATTGCCGGAGACTGGCACCCCCGCACCAACACTATCAACATCATCGTTAGCAATTGGAGCTGTATCTGTAATAGTAATGGATACCGTTGTCCATGGTGAATCTAAGCTTCCATCGTTAGCTCTGTAAGCAAATGTATCCACATCGGCTGTTGCATCACTATGGTCACGCGCTGGAGCGGTATATGTGTAAGTGCCATCAGCATTCACAACGACAGTACCACCTAGTGCAGTCGTCACAGTATTGGTGCCATTAGCTGATAATGAATTCAAGCCAGCCGTGTTAGTGGCAAACGTCGAAACAGTGATTGCATCACCCTCCGGATCAGAATCATTACCTAAAACAGAGGCTTGTGCTGTTGTCGTGCCTTCTACCACAGTTGCGTTATCAGCTACGGTTATTGGCGCATCATTCACTGGCGTTATCGTTAACGTTAGTGTTGAAGTGTCAGTGCCGCCATTGCCATCACTTACTGTATAAGTAATCACTGGAATAGCGCCAGTATAGTTTGCTGCTGGAACAAAACTATAACTACCATTATCGTTAATCGTAATCGTACCAATACCACCAATAACCACTGGTGCACCAACAACTTGTGTGCCGCCAATGCCCGCAATGGTGTAACCAGAGACAGTCAGTGTGCCGCCATCAATATCGCTGGCATTAGCCAACAAATCATCGGCAGAGCCATCAGTTACAGTCAATGGTGTATCTTCTGTCACTGTATTTGTTTCGTCACCATCCACTGGGTCATCATTCACAGGCGTCATTGATAATGACAGTGTAGAAGTATCAGTATTCGTACCATCGGTAACGGTATAAGTAATCACTGGAATAGCGCCATCATAATTTGCGACAGGTACAAAGCTATAGCTACCATTATCGTTAATCGTAACCGTGCCAACACCAGCAATAACCACTGGCGCGCCAACAATTTGTGTGCCACCAATACCCGCAATGGTATAACCAGCTATGGTTAACGTGTCTCCATCAGCATCCGTTGCATTATTGAGTAAATCACCTGGCGCACCATCTGCAACAGTCAATGTTGTATCTTCTATCACTGTATTGGTTTCATTACCGTCTACTGGCGTTGCATCATCATCAGTAATGGTACCGGTTGCTGCGACGCCGCCTACCGTTAAGTCATACAGCTCTGAGGCACCTTCGTCGATGGCGTCTAAGGTCGTTGGTACCGTAATGGTAAAGCTGGTCACGCCCGCTGGTACTGTTAAGAGGCCGCCGGCTAATG
>JAZGEZ010000096.1:0-24623 GCA_036479055.1 Methylophilaceae bacterium
ATAAACTATTTTGGGATAATCTAGGCCAAGGTGAATCGAACGCAGGCCAATTCAAACGCATTGGTAAGGGCGGTAAAGAAATCTGGCTAGAAGCCAGTTACAACCCTATTTTTGATGCAGATAACAAGCCATTTAAAGTGGTGAAATATGCCACTGATATTTCGGAACAGAAAAGTGCAGCAGAATCGTTAAATACTGCTGTAGAAGAATCACAAGTTGTTATTGAGGCTGCTCAATCTGGAGATTTAACTGGCCGCGTGCCCTTAGAAGGGAAAACGGGGGCGATTGCTAGTCTTTGCGGTGGTGTGAATGCATTGATAGGTAACATGACAGAAGTTTTATTGTCGATTCGTGAAGCCGGTCAAACCATCAATACGGCAGCCGGTGAAATTTCTATCGGCAATACGGATTTATCTGGTCGTACTGAGCAGCAGGCTTCTAGTTTAGAAGAGACCGCTTCCAGTATGGAAGAGCTTGCATCAACAGTGAAACAAAATGCTGAAAATGCGAAACAAGCGAACCAATTAGCAGCAGCCGCTTCAGGTGTTGCTGTTAAAGGTGGTGATGTGGTGGGTGAGGTTGTTACCACCATGAGTGCCATTAACGACAGTGCACAAAAAATTGAGGACATCATTACAGTTATTGACGGTATTGCCTTCCAAACCAATATCTTAGCGCTTAATGCAGCGGTAGAGGCTGCACGGGCAGGTGAACAAGGCCGCGGTTTTGCGGTGGTGGCAGGTGAGGTACGCACCTTAGCACAACGTTCAGCCAGTGCTGCGAAAGAAATTAAAGAACTCATTACCGACTCTGTGACTAAAACAACTGAAGGGACTAAGTTGGTTGAAAATGCTGGCGAGACCATGCAAGAAATTGTGACATCGGTACAGCGTGTAACCGATATTATGGGTGAAATTACAGCGGCATCAAGTGAGCAAAGCACTGGTATTGATCAAGTGAATCAAGCCGTGACTAGCATGGATGAAACGACACAACAAAATGCTGCTTTAGTCGAAGAAGCGGCAGCAGCAGCGGAATCTCTAGTAAACCAATCGGTGAGCTTAATGGATACGGTCAATGCATTTAACCTTCAAGGACATTCTAAGAAGAAGGAACGTCGTGCTACGGGCAGCTCAATGCGAGCACCAAGCCAGCCAGCAGCTAAGTCAGCAACCACTAAGGCGGCGGCAAAAACAGGTACCAATGATGAATGGGAAGCATTTTAAGCAGGATGCAATAGTAAGCCAGGAATAGAGGGGGTTTATCCCCCCTGTCTCACGAATAAAAGGACTTCATAAACGGCGGTAATCTGCCGTTAATAATACTTAAGCAGCTAAATTTTTTTTAGTTACTCAAATGTGGTTTAAAAGGAAATTGAAATGTCTAAAAATGTAAATAAAAAAACAGCTTCAATATTAGCTAGGTTGTTAGGACTGAAGTTAAGTACTCAAATTTTTATGATGATGGTATTCATGGTTTTAGGGTTTGCCGCCGCTGGTATTTATGGCGATAAGTCTTACAGGAAAGTCACAGTAGGCGGCCCAGTCTTTAGTGAAATTGTTGCTAATAAAGATTTAACAGCTGACATTTTACCGCCGCCTGCTTATCTAATTGAGTCATGGCAGGTTGCGCTGGAAATGGTGGCAATTAAAAACCAACCATTAGCGCCTTTGATTAAAAAAAGCCATGCGTTAACTGAAGCATTTCAGGCTCGCAGTGAGCATTGGAATGCCAATTTAACCAATTCTGAAATGCACGATAAGTTTACCAATGAGTTGCAACCGCATGCAGAAGCGTTTATTCGCTTGCGTGATAATCAATTTATTCCAGCAATAGAATCAGGCAAGGCTAAGCGTATTAATACTGCGCTTGTTAATTTACAGCAGGCTTATCAACAGCATCGCCAAGCGGTCGATGAGTTAGTGCTGATGTCAGCAGTAAAGGCAACTGCCATTGAGGCAACTGTGCCTAGTGCAATTAAATCTGCACGGATGACGGCATTACAAGTGACAATATTAGTCATTGGATTCACCTTAATGGGTATGTTTATCATTGTGCGTAATGTGATACGTCAATTGGGTGGTGAAGCGAGTGATGCGTTAACAGCAGCAGACAACATTTCAGCTGGACAATTCCAGTTATTAAAACAGGGTAAGAGCAAAGGGCATACGGTGCTCTCTGCATTGAATACGACAACTGAAACGCTAATTAGATTAGAGCGTGAAATAGCGCGCATGGAAGCAGAGCATGCCAAAGGCAATATGGATGTAACCATTGATGAAGAGCAGTTTACAGGGGCGTATCGTGTCATGGCGGCTGGTACTAACCGTATGGTTAGTTTGCATGTAGACATTATTAACAAAACAAGTCGTGCATTAGCCTCTTTAGGCCAAGGTGAATTTGATGTTTCTATCGATGATTTTCCAGGCGACTTAGCCACGGTTAACAATAGTTTTGATACGCTTAAAGCGCATATTGAAATGCTGCTTGCTGATATGCAGCAGATGGCTACAGAGCATGACAAAGGTGAAACAGATGCGATACTTGATGAAGATAAATTTGAAGGTGACTTTAAATTAGTCGCATCGGGTTTAAATAGGTTGGTGAAAAGCCATGTTGATGAAACAGATAGGCTAGTCGCCGTGATGGATAGTTTAGGCCGAGGAGATTTAACCGCGGAGTTAGCGCCTTTACCAGGTAAAAAAGCGGCAATGAATAAATCTATCGACCGTATGACAGGGAATTTAAAAGGCTTTGTTGACTCTGTCAACTGGGTAAAAGCAGAACATGAAAAAGGCAATATTGATATGACATTGCGTTCAGATATGTTTAAAGGCCAGTTTGCTGCCATGGCAGAGAGTGTGAATCAAATCGTTGCGGGCCATTTTGAGATGAATCAAAAAGCAATGGCCGTGGTCACGGCTTTTGGTGAGGGTGATTTTGATGCGCCTTTAGAGCAGTTTTTAGGTCAAAAAGCCTCTATTAATGAAACGATAGAACAAGTACGTAGTAACTTAAAAGCACTGAATGAAGATGCGCAAATGCTTGCTAATGCGGCACGAGAAGGCCGTGTATCAACACGTGCAGATGCTAGCCGCCATTTGGGAGATTACCGCAAAATTGTTGATGGCATGAATGAAACGCTTGATATGATTGTGGGCCCCATTGGCACCGCAAAAGTTGTGGCAGAAACCATTAATACGGCAGCCAAAGAAATTGCACAAGGCAATGCTGATTTAAGCCGACGTACAGAAGGCCAAGCCGCTAGCCTTGAAAAAACAACGTCGAGTATGGAGGAGCTTTCTTCTACGGTGAAACAAAATGCTGATAACGCTAAACAAGCGAATCAGTTAGCACAATCGGCCTCAGATGTGGCACAAAAAGGTGGCAAGATGGTGGCAGGTGTGGTGGATACCATGAGCGCCATTAACGAAAGCGCCTCAAAAATTGAAGACATTATTACCGTGATTGATGGCATTGCTTTCCAGACCAATATCTTAGCGTTAAATGCAGCGGTAGAAGCTGCTAGAGCAGGTGAGCAAGGCCGCGGTTTTGCTGTGGTGGCTGGTGAGGTGCGCAACTTGGCACAACGCTCAGCGGGTGCAGCCAAAGAAATTAAAGAACTGATTACTGATTCTGTAAACAAAACAGCAGAAGGCACGCAGCAAGTAGAAACAACCGGTGCGACCATGCAAGAAATTGTGACATCGGTGAAACATGTATCAGACATTATTGGCGAAATTGCAGCAGCTTCTAGTGAGCAAAGTACGGGTATTGCACATATTAATGAAGCGGTTATTCAAATGGATGACACCACACAGCAAAACACCGCTTTAGTTGAAGAAGCCGCAGCGGCAGCTGAATCACTGATGGAGCAAGCCGATGAGCTGATGACGACGATGGATGTCTTTAGTATTGATAATGGCAACACAAAGGGTGCAGCTAACGGCCAGAATAAGAAGGTGGTATCTGGTGCTTTTTCACCTAAAGCACAAGCATCGGCATTTGGTGTGAAATTTTCATTTGCAGATGCGGAGAAAGCACATGCTAAATGGAAATCTCGCTTAATTGATTATATGCATGGGCATGGTAGCGAAGACTTGGATGTTTCAACGGTCTGCCGTGATGATCAATGTGATCTAGGTAAATGGATTTACGGAGACGCCATGAAACATGCATCCTTTTCAGAATATAAAGATTTGCGTGAATCTCATACAGCGTTTCACAAAACAGTGGGCGCTATTGTAGAAAACGTGCAAGCAAATAAAGAAAATGAAGCGAAGAAGCTTTTAGGGGGTGAATTCTCAGTGGCTTCTAAGCGCACGATTAAAGCAATTCAAGAAATGCAACAGCATGTAGAAAAGGACGCAACTAAAACGACAACTGTTTCTAAAAGAACAGGAACCAATGATAGTGAATGGGAAGAGTTTTAAAGATAGGGCTAGGTAATACATGGTCGTAGATAGGCTAGTAAAGTTGTTTGATTGGTATGTGATGTTGCAAAAATGTTATGTGGATTATTTTACACATTAATTTTAGTAGCTGAATTGAAATATTAATTGTTAGGAGAATGAAGTGGCAGTAATAGATAGAGTATTGGTTGGTGAAGGTTTAGTTCTTGAAGATCGTCCAGATGGTTCAGGCCCTGATTTATTAAATGTGGCACACATTGATTTAGTGCTTGGCCCTCGTGGAAGTGCCGCAGAAGATGCATTTTGCCGTACCTTAACAGATCAAAAACAAGGGGTGAATGGCTTGTTAGCCATTGCAGCGCCCAACATGATGGTTAAACCTAACACAGTGATGTTTAACAAAGTGACGATTAAAGATGGACGCCAAGCAGTACAAATGTTTGGCCCAGCACAGCGCGGTGTGGCCATGGCTGTGATGGATTGTGTTGCAGATGGCACTATCCCACTAGAAGAAGCTGATGATATTTTTATCTGTGTCGGTGTGTTTATTGATCATAAAGCGGATATTGATGAGCGTATCCAAGACTGGAATTATCGCGCCACTAAAATGGCACTTAAAAGTGCTATCGCACGCGAGCCAAAAGCCGCTGATGTTGTGAAGCAATATAAAAAAGCAGCGCATCCATTTGCCGCTAAAACATCTGAGACACAAAACCGTCGTGCAGAAGATCAGGCTGTTACCGTAGCAATTGCGCAAATGAAACAGCGCAGTAAAGAACTACATCAAGTTTAACAACTTTGTTTAGGTCAGTAGGGTTCTGTTTAATGCAGCGTTGGATAACCATATCGAAAGTGTGTCATGGATAAAGAGAAATACCAGAAACAGCGAGAATTTACTTTTACGGAGAATGATTTTTCCAGAATAAGAAAAATTATTTATCAGCATGCTGGTATTGCGCTTTCTGAGGCAAAAGACGATATGGTGTATAGCCGAGTGGCGCGCAGGCTGCGTGCCATCGGTTATGATACTTTTAAAGAATATTTGAATGATTTAGAACGTCAGCAAGACGCTGAAGAGTGGGAAGCATTTACCAATGCGCTGACAACTAATTTAACTTCATTTTTCCGCGAAGAGCATCATTTTCCAATTCTTGCAGATCACTTATTGACGTTGCAAAAGCCTATTCGGCTTTGGTGTAATGCAGCTTCAACAGGTGAGGAACCCTATACGCTTGCAATAACAGCTTGCGAGGCTTTTGGGTCGTTAAACCCTCCCGTAGAAATTATTGCGACAGACATCGATACCAATGTACTGGAAACCGCTGCCGCAGGTGTTTACGCGATGGATCGTGTGAGCCATCTTTCAGCAAAACAGCTTAAAGCTTTTTTTCACAAAGGCACTGGTGCGAGAGAAGGTAGCGTAAAGGTGAGAAGTGAATTGCAACGATTGATTACTTTTTCACCCCTTAATTTATTGGAAGAAAAATGGCCAGTTCAAGGCCCTTTTGATGCCATTTTTTGTAGAAATGTCATGATTTATTTTGATAAGCCTACACAATCAAAAGTGTTAGAACGTTTTACACCTTTAATGAAAGCGGAGACGCTTTTATTTGCAGGGCATTCTGAGAACTTTATCTATGTTTCAAAAGACTTTCAGCTATTGGGTAGATCCGTTTATCAACTAAAAAATAATAATGCTGCGACGGCTAAAAAAATCGCGGCTTAAAGACGAGGCAACTAAATGAAAGTGATGCAAGAAGAAGTTGCTAAGAACCTATATTACGATCGAACATTTAGTTCTGAAGCGGCAAAAATAGGACCTGGCGAATATTATTTTACTGATCAAAACATGCTGATTGTGACCGTGTTAGGTTCTTGTATCTCTGCCTGTATTAGAGATTCTATTACAGGGATTGGAGGCATGAATCATTTTATGTTGCCGGAAGGTAGTCATGCTGATTTTGATAGTCCTGTATCTGAATCGATGCGGTACGGCAATTATGCGATGGAAGTATTAATTAATCAGCTAATGCGTAATGGCGCAAGGCGTGAAAATCTAGAAGCTAAAATTTTTGGCGGGGGCAATGTGCTACGTAGTTTTACAACCAATATGGTTGGTGATCGTAATGCTGTATTCGTTAAAAAATACTTAAAGGATGAAGGCATCAAGGTTACCAGTGAAGATTTGTTAGATGTGTTTCCAAGAAAAGTATATTACTTTCCCAAAACGGGGAAGGTGATGGTTAAAAAGCTTAAACAGTTAAATAACTACACATTAGTTAAACGAGAAGAAGCTTACTCAAGCGAACTTAAAACCAATGATGTCGGTGGTGATGTCGATTTATTTTAATCCTGAAATTTGAGTTGAATAAATAAACGTAGCGTAGAAAGTGCAATATGAAAATTAAAGTACTGGTGATAGATGATTCAGCATTAATTAGAAGTTTATTAACTGAAATGATTAATCAGCAAACGGATATGGAAGTGATTGGCACGGCGCCAGATCCTATTATTGCTAGAGAAATGATTAAGCAATTAAACCCAGATGTGCTAACACTGGACGTAGAAATGCCTAAAATGGACGGATTAGACTTTTTAGAAAAGTTGATGCGATTGCGTCCAAT
Source organism: Methylophilaceae bacterium (assembly GCA_036479055.1). GTDB lineage: Bacteria > Pseudomonadota > Gammaproteobacteria > Burkholderiales > Methylophilaceae. The sequence goes on from JAZGEZ010000096.1 coordinate 7,037, forward strand.
GCCGGTTGTGATGGTTTCTTCGCTGACCGAGCGCGGTTCTGAAATTACACTGCATGCTTTAGAGTTAGGTGCAACAGACTTTGTTACCAAGCCTAAAACAGGAATTAGTGATGGCATGCGGGAATATACAGATATTATTGCCGACAAAATACGTATTGCTGCTCAGGCTAGTGTCGCTTCATTACAGCGTACGGCTAAGCAAGGTCAGAAAAACATTGCAGCGCCTAGCTTATTAAGTAACCCATTGGTCAGTAGTGAAAAATTATTAATTATTGGTGCTTCGACAGGCGGTACAGAAGCACTTAAGTCTTTCTTGTTACAAATGCCTTCAGATTGCCCGGGTATTCTGATTACGCAACATATGCCAGCAGGGTTTACCAAGTCATTTGCTAATCGATTAGATTCATTATGCAAAATTAAAGTGTCAGAAGCCATTGATGGTGAACGCGTGCTGCCGGGGCATGCTTATATTGCCCCAGGTGATAAGCACTTGTTGCTTGCCAGAAGCGGGGCTAACTACATTGTAAGGTTAAGCGATGCAGCGCCAATGAACCGACATAAACCTTCTGTCGATGTTTTATTTGATTCTGTTATTAATACGGCTGGTAAGAATGCGATTGGTATTATTTTAACGGGCATGGGTAAAGATGGCGCTGTTGGGATGGCGAAGATGAAACAAGCAGGCATTTATAATTTTGCACAAGATGAAGCCAGTTGTGTTGTATTTGGCATGCCTAAAGAGGCAATTGCACATGGCGGTGTTGATCAAGTATTGCCATTAAATGATTTACCAATAGCAGTATTAAACCAATTAACGGCAAATGGTTCTAGAGCGCTACGTGTTTAATGTTTACATTGGATTACCACTTTCTGTTTTAAGGTAAATACAGCTTTAAGCGTTTATTTTTCATTAAAGATTATCGTGATTAAGCCGATAATTTAAGTGAAGCAATATGATGATTTTCATTTTGTTTAAATAGGATTTAATTAAACAAAATACATAATTTTATGGAGTAATAGCATGGCAGACGTGAATACAAAATTTTTAGTGGTTGATGATTTCTCAACCATGCGCAGAATCGTTAGAAATCTGCTTAAAGAACTTGGGTTTGCCAACGTTGAGGAAGCAGAAGATGGTGTTGATGGTTTGAGCAAGCTTCAAGGTGGTGATTTTGATTTTGTGGTATCCGATTGGAATATGCCTAATATGGATGGCTTGGTGATGTTGAAAAAAATTAGAGAGGATTCTAAGTTAGCCAAAATTCCAGTATTAATGGTAACAGCGGAAGCAAAAAAAGAGAATATTATTGCTGCTGCACAAGCCGGTGCTAATGGGTATGTCGTGAAACCATTTACAGCTGCAACCTTGGATGACAAACTATCAAAAATATTTGAAAAACTCGGAAAATAGAAAGGCAGACAATGAATAAGAATAATATGAGCATTGCCGATGCTGCGTTAGTTAATTTGTCTGAAGCAATAAACAATGAAGAGGATATGCTGCACCGTATCGGGCAGATGACTAGAGGCTTACATGACAGTTTGCGTGAATTAGGCTTAGATAAAATGATAGAAAAAGCCGCACATGACATTCCAGATGCCCGTGATCGGTTAAGTTATGTGGCAACGATGACAGAACAAGCGGCTAATAGAGTGCTGAATGCAACTGATATTGCTACGCCATTGCAAGATGCTATTGTCAGCCAAGCGACCAGCCTAGAAACACGCTGGCAAGAAGTGCTGAAAACATCACCCCAACCTGAATGCAAAGAGATGGCTGAAGCAACACTTATCTTTTTAAAGCAAACCGTTGAAAATGCTAATACAACTAAAGCGCAGTTGATGGAAATTATGATGGCGCAAGATTTTCAAGACTTAACTGGCCAAGTCATTAAGAAAATTACTGCGCTTGCCCATACTATCGAGCAAGATTTAGTGCGGACTTTAGTGGATTTTGCCCCTAATAAACCAGTGCCCGTATTGGAAAAAAATGATGGTTTGTTAAATGGTCCGCAAATAGCCCCACAAGACTCAGTTAATGCGGTCTCTAATCAGGAACAAGTTGATGACTTGCTAGATAGTTTAGGTTTTTAAGTTAACCCGTTTGAGGGGTTGATAATCCCTGACATATGCACCCCCTCATGGTGTGTCTTGTCTCGTATGAAGTGACATGTTGGAAATAAAGCATGTTTTCCGTCTCTATTCCACGCATCTATTTCGCTAAAGTTTCACGATAATGGGTTATTCGTCTTTTGAATCACTTATTGAAGGGAAACAATATGGCACAGGAACCAGAAGTTGCTGAAGAAGTTGCTGAAGAAGCACCGAAGAAATCTAAAAAGAAACTCATTATTATTATTGTAGCCGCGCTAGTACTTATTGGCGGAGGGCTTGCAGCATGGCTTTTAATGGGCGGAGAATCAGATGATCATGGTGAAGATGGCGAAGCAGAACAACATGAAGAAGTTGTTGTTAAAGAACCTATTTTTATCAAACTTGATACGTTTACCGTTAATCTTAATCCAGATGAAGGTGAAAAATTCTTGCAAGTGGATATTACGTTAAATACAACGGAAAGCCATGATGCCGATCATATAGAAAAGTACATGCCTCAAGTACGCAACCGCGTATTAATGATACTGACCAGCAAACTGGCTAGTGAGATTTCTAGTATGGAAGGTAAGGAAGCCTTAAGCGAAGAGCTTACGGAACAAGTTAACGAGCCTTATGGCGAGGGATCAGAGCCATTAAGTATTGCTGAAGTTTTCTTTACTTCATTTGTGATTCAATAGTTAAGAAGACAGAACATTATGTCGGATAGCTTTTTATCTCAAGACGAAGTCGATGCGCTACTCCAAGGTGTCGATGGAGAAGAAGACGATGTTAAAAAGGAGGCGGAAGACCCATCTGAGGTGCGCCCATATAATTTAGCGACGCAAGAACGTATTGTGCGTGGCCGTATGCCAACTTTGGAAATTATTAACGAGCGCTTCGCACGTTTACTACGCATTGGACTATTTAACTTTTTTAGACGTAGCGTTGAAATATCAGTTGGTCCTGTGCGGGTTTCTAAATACAGTGATTTTATACGTAACTTAGCCGTGCCGACAAATTTAAATTTAGTCCACATGAAGCCGTTACGTGGCACAGGTTTAATGGTGATAGACCCATCGCTAGCTTTCTTAATGGTAGACAATATGTTTGGTGGTGATGGAAGATTCCATACTAGGGTAGAAGGCCGTGAATTTACCCAAACAGAATTGCGTATTATTCATCGCGTTCTGGATATCTTGTTTGAAACTTATGCTAAATCTTGGGAGCCGGTGTATCCCGTTGAGTTTGAGTATATTCGTTCTGAAATGAACACACAATTTGCCAATATTGCAACGCCTAATGAAGTGATTGTTGCGATGACCTTCACTGTGGAGTTGGGTGAAGTAGGCGGAGAAATGCACTTTTGCTTCCCTTATTCAATGTTAGAGCCGATTAAAGATCTTTTGACGTCACCTTTGCAAGGTGAAGTGCTCGGTGTTGATAAACGATGGGCACAACTGTTGACTCAGCAAATTCAAGCAGCTGAAGTAGAAATAGTCGCAGACTTAGCTAAGCAAAAATTGACGTTACATGAAGTGTTGGATCTTAAAGTGGGAGATGTTATCCCGTTACCCATTACCGAAGAGGTTGATGTTGTCGCAGACAACATTCCAGTGATGCGATGTAAATATGGCGTGTTTAATGGGCAGTACGCATTACGCGTTCAGAAATTACTCAGGTCAAATTCGACAGAATATATTAAAGGAGAAAAACATGGCGACTGATACAGCGGAAGTTGTAGAAGAACCGACGGAAAAAGCTGCAGCTGAAGACGAAGCAGTAAGCGAAACAAGTGCTGATGCCGTAGTGGAACAATCGATGGCAGAAGGCACAGCTGATGGAAAAGCTGAAGCGAGTGCAGAAGGTGAGGCTGAGGCTGACTGGGGTGATGCAATGGCAGAACAGCAAGCCTCTGAAACTGGTGTGCAAACCAATGCGGCAGAAACACAAGTTTTTTCTGAGCTAAGTAACAAAGGGGTTGCAACAGAGACTGAAAATGACATTGATTTTATTCTAGATATTCCAGTCCATCTTACCGTGGAACTTGGTCGCACTAAAATTGCCATCAAAAATTTATTGCAATTAGCACAAGGGTCCGTTGTTGAATTAGATGGATTAGCTGGTGAGCCAATGGATGTGCTTGTCAACGGTTGCTTAATTGCGCAAGGCGAGGTGGTGGTTGTGAATGAAAAATTTGGTATCCGTCTGACAGATGTTATTACACCTGCTGAACGGATTAGAAAAATTAATAAGTAGTGTTAACAAAAGATAAATATATGAATATTCGTTTAACGATACTAGGTTTTTTTGGGTTTGCTTATCAATCGACGGTGCTAGCAGCCGCTGAATCTGCCGCCATATCACCAACGGGCAGTGTGCTAAAAATGGTGTTGGGCTTGGCCGTGGTGCTTGCTGTTATGGCATTAATTAGCTGGATGGTTAAACGGTTATTACCTGGTGCTACTAGTCAAAATACAGCCGTAAAGGTGGTTGGTGGTGTCAGTGTTGGTTCTCGGGAACGTGTTGTTGTTTTAGAAGTGGCTGACCGTTGGTTAGTTGTCGGTGTTGCACAAGGGCAGGTGAGCTCTATTGCTAATTTAGAGGTGGGCTCAGATCAGTTGACCGCATCAGTGGTGGGAGATAAGGCAACGACTAAGGGAGCTGATGATGCTATTGCGCATGCTGCTTTTGCTAACCCCATTGTGAAACCATTTTCTGAATGGTTAAAAAAATCTGCCAACAATATTAAAACCAAGGGCTGAGGTTTATCATGAAAAATAATAAAGTTAAAGCAACTATTGTCATGCTGCTGAGCATGTTGTTATTGCCGATGTTTTCTTACGCAGAGAATAGTTTGCCGTTGATTAATGCAGTACCAACGGCAACGGGCGGTCAAAATTACACATTGAGTTTGCAGACACTCATCTTGCTGACATCACTTACCTTTTTACCAGCGGCTTTACTGATGATGACAGGGTTTACTCGCATTATTATTGTACTTTCCTTGTTAAGGCAGGCCTTAGGGACACAATCGGCACCACCGAATCAAGTGATGATAGGGTTGGCTTTATTCCTTACGATGTTTGTGATGAGTCCAGTGATAGACAAAATATACATTGATGCTTACCAGCCGCTCTCAGAAAGCAAAATCACGATGCAAGATGCTTTAGATAAGGGGGCTGCACCATTGAAAGAATTTATGCTAAAGCAAACACGGGAAGCAGATTTAGCAATGTTTGCAAAGATGGCACAACTAGAAAAAATTAACACGCCGGAAGAGGTGCCTTTGCGCATTTTAGTGCCAGCTTATATTACCAGCGAATTAAAAACTGCTTTTCAAATAGGCTTTGCGATATTCATCCCATTTTTAATTATTGATATGGTAGTGGCTAGTGTATTAATGGCCATGGGCATGATGATGGTGTCGCCAGCGATTGTTTCTTTACCCTTTAAGCTTATGCTCTTTGTATTAGTCGATGGCTGGCAATTGATAATGGGTTCTTTGGTGCAAAGTTTTTATTAAGGTTGATTAGGCATTTTTTTGATTTAGATACATATTAATTTAGATACATAGAAAGAAATAAAATGACACCAGAAGGCGTAATGGACATAGGCCGACATGCAATGGAAATTACATTGATGGTCGCTGGCCCAATGTTGCTCACAGTATTACTCATTGGTTTGATGGTTAGCATCTTCCAAGCTGCTACACAGATTAACGAAGCGACATTGTCATTTATTCCTAAGTTAGTCGGCGTATTCTTAGTATTGCTGGTTGCTGGCCCATGGATGTTGACGACCTTAGTCGATTATTTACGCTTGGTGCTCACAAGCATTCCAACGATGGCTCATTAATTCATTATTAATCTATACGATAACGAACAATGGTTTCTATCAGTACAGAGCTTATTAATACTTGGATTATCAGTTTACTTTGGCCGTTGACTAGAATACTTGGTGTCATGGCTACGGCACCTATTTTAAGTGACCGATCAATTCCAGTCCGGGTTAAATTGGGCTTAGGCATCGTGTTGACCCTTATTATTGCACCGACCCTACCAGCAATCCCTCAGTTTGAAATATTCTCTCTAAAAGGGTTATTAATACTAATACAACAGATGATCATCGGGCTTGCGATGGGGTTCAGTGTGCGCCTTGTTTTCTCAGCAATAGGCATGGCTGGACAAATGATTGGTATGAGTATGGGGTTAGGGTTTGCCGTGTTTTTTGATCCACAAACGCAGGGTCAAAATACGGCGATTAGTCAGTTTTTAAGTATGCTCCTCATGCTGGTTTTTTTAAGTCTAGATGGACATTTGATGATGGTGCATGCTTTAGCAGATAGCTTTGTGACCATGCCAATTGCAATGGATGGGGAGGGAATTAGTCCGATGAAAATCGCCATGTGGGGAGAAGTTGTCTTTAGTACCGGTTTATTATTGGCCTTGCCTGCAGTAGCCGCTTTGCTGATTGCCAATATGGCGTTGGGCATACTGACCAGAACGGCGCCGCAACTTAATTTGTTCGGGATCGGTTTTCCTATTACGCTTTCAATAGGATTCTTAGTTTTGGCATTGGCATTGCAAGGGATGCTAATGCCAATGAAGAACATGGTTCAAGATAGCCTAGAGTATATGCAAGAAATTGCTACGCCAGCGGCAGTCGTCAGCGCTACTAACCGTTAGATTTTTATTCGTTGTTTAAATCAGGTTGATTTTAATTAGCGAATGTAATCAAAAAGTGACAGACCTGTCGTTTGAACAAATGACTTTTGGGCGGCCTCTAGAATAATCTTCTTTTGCGATAAGTCAGACAACGCTTGTGCGTAGTCTAAGTCTTGAAGGTCTGATAAGGCTTGCGCATATTGTAAATTACGGCTCATGCCAGAATCATTTAAGGCATCAATTTCATTAAGTTTAGTCCCCACAGCCGATCTGGCGTTAGCCACTGTTTTAATCGCTGCATCCATGCTTGAAAGCGCAGCGGCTACGGCATTGGTGACGTCAGTATCAGTAGAGGCAGGATTATCTAAGATGATTGCTAAATCACTGTAGGCGCTAAATACATCATTACCCCCTGCCTGAAACACGTTATTACCTGGTGCATTGACCGCCATCTTGCGTTGACCATCTACCTGTAATAATTGCAGATTGCTATCACCGTTATAAGTTGCGCCAGATGGTGTGGCGGTAAATGGTTTTGTTTCGTTATGTAGACCGGCATACATGTAGTTGCCCATGGCATCTTTTGTGTTTGCATAGCCAAGTAATGTTGTTAACGAGGCTTTTAAATTGATTGAAAGTGCTTCTTTCTGGTTTGCAGTTAACGTACCTGCATTCGCCACTAATGTCGTGCGTGAAGTTGTCAGCAATTCAGTAATGCTGCCTAATGAAATATCTAAACCCGTTAAATGCGTGTTGGCAATTTTACGGTTATCCTCATACTGCGTATTTACACTCTGTGCGTGTGATATTTCTAACGCCCTAGAGGCCGCAATGGGATCATCTGAGGGCGATATAATGCGCTTACCGCTAGCAATTTGTTGTTGTAGTTTAGATTGTTCAATTTGCAATGTACTAATTTTAGAAATTGCCGTTTGGTAAATTGTGTTGGTGCTAATACGCATAAGGTTATCCTATCTGCCTATCGTCAGAAGTGTGTCAAATAGCGAGCTTGCTATTTGCATGACTTTTCCTGCCGCTTGATACGCTTGTTGATAACGTAAAAGATTGGCTGCCTCTTCATCCAGGTTGACACCAGATTCAGATTGTTGTGCTGCTTCAGTTTGCATTAGCAACGCTTCGGCAGCTGCGCTAGCTACTTTTAGCTCATTGGTTTTATTACCAACAGTGCTCACCAATTGTGCAAAAGCACTTTCATAGCTTACGCTGCTGTTATTAAGCGTGCCTTGGTTCTGTAGATCAGCAAGTAGCAATGCGTTTAGGTTGTTTCCATTCCCGCCAGTTGCATCGGCAGCCGCTATTTTTGCCGTATCTGTAATAGCTAAAGAAATGGCTGTTGCGCCATTGCGTGTAGGCTGGATCAAAAATGAATCGCCAGAGGCTAATGTGCCATTAATCGTTAGGCCATCAAGTGTTTGCGGTAAGCTGGCAAAAGATTGTACGGTGTTATCACTTAAGTTAGTAATGTTGTAATTGGACCCATCATAGGCAATACGGTAGTCGTTACCAGTCAGCGCCGTTGCGTCACTAATGTTCGTCGTTAAAGCAGCACTAACACTATTATTTGCATGTCCAAAAACGGTGGGACTAGGTACATTAAAGAAAGCAGCACCAGCAACACCTGCGGCATCATAACCAGATTGATGTTGTGCATTAAAAGTGGCAGCAAATACAGTGGCAATTTGACCTAGTTGATTTTGGATGGGGTCTAGCGAAGCACTTCTGAACTGTAGTAGCCCACCCATTTCACCACCTACAATACTGTTTTCACCTAGCGTAGTAGCGGTGCTGCCACTCACATAGGCGACTTCTAATCGTGATGGGTCTGTACCAGCGCCAACAACCGTTAAGCCATTAGCTTTATTGCCAACTACGAGTGGTATACCATTGCCTATAAATACGTTGTAGCTACCATCACCCTGTTTTTGGACATCTGTTTTAACGAGTTCATTCAACTTTAATACAAGAAAATCGCGCCGGTCCATCAAGTCGTTAGGTGGGTTTGTCTCACTCACTGCCAAGGATTTGCTAATGGAGTCATTCAGCTGTGCAATTTGCGTCGCATATGAAGTTGCCTGCTCAGTAAGGCTGCTCAGTTGAGCATTAACACCACTACGCAACTGTTCTAATCGATTGCCAATATCAGCAAATCGGTTGACTAAAGATTGTGCAGAAGACAGTGTGGCTTGTCTTGTTGCACCATCGCCAGGGTTTGATGAAAGTGCTTGCATGCTAGAAAAAAACTGTTGAAATGAAGGCGATAAACCAGCTGAAGGGTCTGCTAGCATATTATCAATTTGTGTCATTTGTGTCGCATAAGCATTGTTTGCACTACTGGCACTTTGCGCACTATTGAATTGTTGGGTTAAAAAAGCGCTGTAATTGCGCCTAATTTGAGAGACTTCAGTCCCTTGACCAATAAAACCAAAGCCAAAGTTTTGCGCTAATGCAGCACTTTGTACTATTTCTTGTCGGGAGTAGCCAGGGGTGGAGGCGTTAGCAATGTTGTGTCCAGTTACACCAAGACCTATTTGGGCAGCGTTCAGAGCACTCCTGCCAATATTAAGAACATTAGTTGCCATATTAGATTCTTCTCAGTCTCATCGATAATATTAGGGGTTCAAAATGAAAGGCTTTAGCCATTTATGAAGCCGTTACTTTGTTGATGACGCTAGCTAGTTTATTTGCATAGTTGGGGTCGGTTGCATAACCTGAGTTTTGCATTGCACGTGCATAGCCGCTAATGCTATTCACATTTTCCATCACAGATTTGTAGCGAGCGTTATTCTGGATGAGGTTTGCAAAATCTTTAAAAGAGTCTGCATAGCTATCATAGGCACGAAACTTTTCGGTGCGTTTTTGTTTTATACCGCTAATATATTCAGTCGTCCTTGTTTCAACCACTTTACCTTTCCAGCCACCTGTCGCTTTAATCCCAAATAAATTGTAACTTGGCGCGCCATTTGCCCCTTTAATTTCTTTCCTGCCCCAACCTGTTTCGAGTGCTGCTTGGCCCAGCATGTAATTAGCTGGCATGCCTGTTTCACGGCTAGCAGTGGCAGCATGGTGTGACATACGGTCATGAAATGCTGCACTGTGACCACTTAGACCTACTGGCTTTTTAAGCGGTGTCGTGACCGATGGGGTTGTTATTGGTGATGTAGCCATTGATGGGTTTGTATAACCAGCACTTTTTAATAAAGTAGGGATAAAGGTATTCAATCCCATTTGATCAGGTTTTACACCATCACTTCCAGAAACGGCTTGCTCCATTGCATCTGTGCCATTACTTACTTTAGTGAGCTGACGCGCTAGTATTTCTGCTAAGCCAACACCTTTGGAGGCTAAATTGTTACTTAACTGTTGGTCGAGCATTGCGGTAAATGTACGGCTTTGTTCACTGTCAAATGGACCATCTTGAGGTGTTGCAGCACGCATACTCTTCATCACCATATTGATAAAAACCGCTTCAAATTGCTTAGCAGCCTCTTTAATAGACTCAGGAGAGTTACCTTTAGCAGCTATTTTTAGATTGTTTAGACTATTTGCATCAAAGGCTAATTTTCCAGATAGTTCTGTCGAATTAATCATGATTAAATGACCTCCAAATCAGCACGCAATGAACCTGCTGCCTTCATTGCTTGTAAAATAGCTAAGAGGTCTTGTGGTGTTGTTCCTATTGCATTAAGTGCTTTTACAACGTCAGAAAGTGATGCACCAGCAGGAATGGGCACTATTTTCCCAGGCTCCTTATTAATTTCTATTTGTGATATTTCTGCCACCACTGTTTGACCTGTAGAGAATGGCTGCGGTTGGCTAATGATAGGCGTTGAGCTAATAATCACCGATAAATTACCATGGGAAATTGCACAACTATCCAAGCGTACGGCTTGGTTCATCACAACTGATCCGGTACGTGCATTTAGAATAATTTTTGCATTTGCTCTAGCAGGTGTCATATTGATAGACTCTAATTCAGCTAAAAATGCAATACGACTTTTGCCTGCTGGCGGTTTGACATCAATAACCCGCCCATTACGTGCGAGTGCGGTGTTAGGGCCAAAAAAACGATTAATCGTTTCCGTCATCAAGTTTGCAGTAGAAAAATCTGACTCCTTGAGTTCTAGTGTCACTATATTCACAATATTAATATTGCTCGGCAATGCGCGCTCCACAGTCGCACCAGCTGAGATTCGACCAACACTCAAATGATTGACTTGCGCTGTGCTACCATTTGCGGAAGCACCAACACCACCAACGACTAAGTTACCTTGTGCGAGGGCATACGTTTGCCCATCAGCACCTTTAAGTGGTGTCATCAGTAAAGTGCCGCCTCGCAAGCTTTTTGCATTACCAATAGACGACGCGGTAACATCAAGTGTTTGTCCGGGTTGCGCAAAAGGTGGCAATGAACTGGTTAGCATCACAGCGGCTACATTTTTTAGTTGTAATTTTGTCCCAGGTGGGAGACTTACGCCCATTTGTTGCATCATGCTAATGATGCTTTGCACGGTAAAAGGCGTTTGCGTTGTTTGGTCGCCAGTACCATCTAAGCCAACCACAATGCCATAACCAATTAATTGGTTGCTACGTACGCCCTGAATTGTTGCTAAGTCTTTAATACGGTCAGCATGCGCAGCTTGGCTGAAAGTGAGGCTAGCAAGGAATACCACCACATTTAAAAGTACTATAACAATCATGTGAACCCAATGTTCACTGAATGTTTTTTTAAGATGTCCAAGTGTCGATAACATGATTTTGTAAGCCTTTTATATTGGACTAAAACTTAAGAAGAAGCGTGTAAGTATAGAGGCTACTTGCGCTACATCCAGCTTGCTATTGGTTCTGTACTCAACCCGTGCATCCGCAACTTTTGTAGAAGATACAACGTTACCTAAAGTAATGTTATCTGGATTAACGACGCCAGAGAAGCGGACAAATTCTGTCCCCTTATCAAGGGAAATTTGCTTTTCTCCGCTGACCATTAAGTTGCCATTAGCTAATACATCTACAACAGTCACTGTAATGTTACCGTTGAAGTTGTTGCTAGCATTTTCGGTAGCACTATCATCATTATCGATAGCGGAGGCAGCCGTAATGCTAATCCCTTCTTTAATAAGGTTGACAGGCAAGCCTACAGGGATAGAGGCAGAAGAGCTAACAGATCCAGATTTGTTAGAGGCACTACTACCCGCTTTATTCGCTGTTGTGTTTTCAGTAATGTTGATTGTTAAAATATCACCGATTAATCTAGCGCGACGGTCTTCAAATAATGCTCTATGTGAAGAGGCGCTATAAATGGCACCGCTCTCAGCAGAGGCGCGTTTGAGCGTCATTGGTTTTGCGGTCGTTGGTGTTTCTACTATCGTGCTTGGTGTAATAGCACAAGCATTTAACAAACATGCCAATGTAAGAGAAATGAGTGATTTAGTCACAAATGCTATGTTTAAGGGTGTTAGTTTTCTTTGATTATTATTCAACATGATTGATTACATTTGCGTTAATTTTTGCAACATTTGGTCTGATGTCGTAATCGATTTACTATTAATCTCATAAGCACGTTGGGTTTGAATCATATTGACCAACTCTTCCACCACATTCACGTTTGACGTTTCTACAAAGCCTTGTGCTAAAGTGCCTGATCCATTGGTCCCAGGCGTGTTAGTGTTTGCATTACCAGAGGCAGAGCTTTCCACATATAAGTTTTCGCCTTTAGACATTAAGCCAGCAGGGTTAATAAAGGTTGCCAGTTGCAACGCGCCTACTTGGGTTGTAGAGGTCGAGTTTGCTTGGGTAATGGAAACAGTTCCATCGCGACCAATCGTTAAACTCGTTGCATCTGCAGGAATCGTAATAGCTGGTTGTACGGTATAGCCGCTAGCAGTGACTAGCTGGCCTTGGTTGTCTACCTGAAAAGAACCATCTCTTGTATAGGCAGTCGCACCGTCTGGCAGCAATACTTGGAAAAATCCATCACCTTGAATCGCGACATCTTTATTGTTGCCTGATTGTTGTAAGTTACCTTGGCTGAAATTGCGTTCTGTTGCAACAGGCCTAACCCCCGTACCGAGCTGCAGTCCGGATGGTAATTGTGTTTGCTGGGAGGATTGCGCACCTGGCTGACGGATATTTTGATATAGTAAATCCTCAAAAACAGCACGTGTGCGTTTAAAGCCATTCGTGCTTACGTTTGCCAAGTTATTCGCAATCACATCCATTTGTGTTTGCTGGGCATCTAACCCCGTTTTTGAAATCCATAATGAGCGAATCATTTTGCTTTCCTCTCAAGTTTGACTATTGTTAGCCGATAATGTCGTTAAGGTTCATGCTAACGCAGAGCTTATGCATTTAAACTGAAGAGTTGACTAGCTTTATTAGCGTTGTTCTCAGCACTCTGAATCAGTTTCATCTGTGTCTCAAACTGTCTAGCCAAACTAATCATATTTACCATGGCATCCACCACATTGACGTTACTGCCTTCAAGTGCACCGCTGACAATGGTAACGCTGGCATCTGCCGTTACGGTGCTATTGTCTCTAGTGCCGAATAAACCATCCGCTTTACGTTCTAGACTGGCTTCTTCTGGGTTCACCAACTTCAGGCGGCCTAAAATATTAGAAGGCCCAGGTAGTGTGCCGTTATTGACGCTAGAAATCGTACCATCCTTAGCAATCGTGATTGTTACATCAGGAGGGATGCTGATTAGACCGCCATCACCCATGATATTTTTGCCAGTAGCTGTCTGCAATACACCATTTTCACTAATTTTAAGTGAACCGTTACGGGTAAAGCCTTCGGAACCATCTTCACGTTGAACGGCTAACCAGCCGTGCCCTTGTACGGCAACATCTAAATCACGGCCAGTGCTTTGAATAGGCCCTGCTCTAAAGTCAGCCCCTACTGTTGAATCGATAACAAATGTACGTGTTGGAAGCCCTTCACTAACGACAGGAACTGCTCTAAACGAATCAACTTGCGCTCTAAAACCAGTAGACGTTGCATTGGCTAAATTATGCGAATTGGTTGCCTGTTGATCGAGGATATGTTTTGCCCCTGTCATGGCGGTATAAATTAAGCGATCCATAGCATTTCCTTATTCAATTGCCAGCGCTGTTATTAACGCAAGTTCACTAATGTTTGCAATACTTGGTCTTGGGTTTTAATCGTTTGTGCATTAGCTTGGTATACACGCTGTGCAGTAATCATGTTGACTAGTTCTGCTGTTAAATCAGAGTTTGAGTCTTCAACTGCAGAAGATTGCAACACCCCTAAACCACTACTTGTTGGGGTCGAAACCAACGCTGGTCCAGAATCAGCAGTTTCAGCCCAAGCATTACCACCTATCTGTTGCAATCCATTCGTATTGGTGAAATTAGCTAGCACCACTTGGCCTAATATTTGTGATTGACCATTGGTGTAACGCCCAACAATCTCACCATTTTTAGCAACATTAAAGCCCGCTAAAGTGCCAGAAGCATAGCCATCTTGACTTAGACTGGAGACGCTGAAGGCAGATCCAAACTGTGTGGTGTTCGAGAAATCCAATGCAATTGTTTGTGGGGTAGTAGCGCCTGTTGTTGGCGTAAATGTGACTGTTGGGGGTGTTGAAAATGCTGGGGTAGTACCTGTTCCAGTAAATGTCATTACTGATGTTGGCGTTGGTAGCGTTGTTGTGGGCGCACCATCTACCGTATTAAATACATTCCATTCACCAGCGTTTGTTTTAACAAAATAACTTTGCATTGAATGTTGGTTGCCTAAGCTATCGTAAACAGTTACAGCTGTAGAGTTATGGTAAGTCGCCGGGTCAGCTGGATCAAACCCCGCTGCCGTTAATGGCGTTTTCGTTGAATCAAGGTTAAGTGTGCCCACCACTTCTGCACTTGTTAGTGGTGCAATATCAGCGGTATCGATGTTTAACTCAGCTGGCGAACCGGTTGCCAATACCCCTGCTGCATTTGCTACATAACCTGTAAGACGGTTATTGCCTGCATTGACAATAAAACCATCTTTATCCATTTGGAATTGGCCATTACGTGAGTAAGTGACTTCGCCGTTGTTACTCATACGGAAAAATCCGCCGCCGTTAATGGCAATGTCTAAAGAATTACTTGTACTGGTGATGTTGCCTTGGGTAAACTGCTGTGCAACGGTGGCTACTTTTGTACCGATACCGATTTGTGAAGCACCACCACCTGTCAGTGAATTAGCATAGACATCAGCAAACTCAGCACGGGATTGTTTAAAACCGACTGTACTTGCGTTAGCGACATTATTTCCAATGACTTCTAAGTTCTTTGATGCTGCATTTAAACCACTTAATCCTTGTTGAAAGCTCATGCTGGACTCCTGTTTATATTAGTAATTGATTATTAAAATTGATGTTAGAAAATTTGTTTTAAATCGGCGCTGGTCACAGAGCTGGCATTACCTAAGTTAAGTTTGATACCTGTACCATTTGTACTGATACTATTAATTTGTGTGAGGCTTAAAGCAGTGGCTATCGCGGGTTCGCCACTGGTGTTTGCGCTGACCGTAAATGTATAGTCACCTGCACCTACCTGTGTGCCATCATCACCGAAACCATCCCAGCTAAGGGGTAAGATGCCTTCCGTTTGGTTGCCAAAAGTAAGTTGCCTGATTTGATTGCCGGCAGCATCGTTGATCGTGATGGTTAGATCATCTGTGTTGGCTGGTAATTCAACACCAAAATAACCACCTGTGCCATCAAAGCTAATTTCATTACCTTCAACTAAAACGTCATGACCTATTAAGTTAGACATCTGCAGTGATTGGCTGCTTTGCATATTCGCCATGAATGTTTCTAGCGTGTTGTTCATTTTGTCGATGCCAGTCACCGTAGAAAGTTGCGCTAACTGACTTGTGACTTGGGCGTTGTCAAGTGGGTTAAGTGGATCCTGGTTTTTCATTTGAGTGACGAGCAAGGTCATGAACCTATCTTGCGTTGTTTCAATGCTATTTTTCGCATCGTTTTTAGTGCCATTCACACTTGCTAACAAGTTGGCGGAAACTTCATTACTTGAGGATTGTACGGTTGGCATATTCTCTTCCTTTACTTGAGGCTGACTAAATCGGCAGCACTTATAAAATTAATTTTGTCCTATCGTTAATGTTTTAAGTAACATCGACTTGGCGGCATTCATGGTTTCAACATTGTTTTGATAAGCACGCGATGCTGAAATCATATTGACCATTTCTTCAGTGATATTGACATTGGGCATCGATACATAGCCTTTATCATTAGCCAGTGGATGCTTAGGGTCATACACCACTTTTGCTGGTGAAGGGTCTTCAATAATTCTGTCTACTTTTACACCGCTTGCCGCCGATGAGTTACTTGGTACAGCGCTAAATACCACTTGTTTCGCTCTGTATGGCTTGCCATTTGCACTCGTTACGCTATCAGCATTTGCTAAGTTACTGGCGACTGCATTTAAGCGCTGAGATTGCGCGCTCATGGCTGAACCAGAAATATTAAATACATTAAATAAAGACATATTGTTCTCCTAAAATGCGCTGTTTATTGGCCTTGTATCGCCGTCAACATTTTTTTAATCTGGCCATTCATCATTTGCAAACTCGCTTGGTAGCGAATGGCATTGTCAGCAAACTCATTACGCTCGACATCCATATCAACTGTGTTACCGTCGACACTGCCTTGTATGATAGGACGGAATAGTGGCTCACCTAACCCTGCCGTACTGGTGTTACCTGTCGCTGTGCCATTCATGTGCTGTTCAGATGTTTTTGATAGTCCGCCATTAGTCGACAGTTGTGTGGCTTGTTGCATCGCTGTTTTAAAGTCAATGTCTCTTGCCTTGTAGTTAGGCGTGTCAGCATTGGCGATATTTGCTGCAATAAGCTCTTGGCGATGTGCGCGTATTCTTAATGCATCTTGATGAAAGCTAAAAGCTGAATCTAACTTGTTTAAAATCATCATTGTTCCTTTCAATCGTCTGGTTTGTTCCCAGCTGTTTCATTAACGATTAAAGAAAAATAATTTTCTGCCGTTAACATTAATGTGACCAATTCTAGAACTAATCAGTAAGTATCAATCTGTGAAGTAAAGGGATAAAACCCGTCCTTTTCAGCGATTAATGTTCGCAACAACTCCGTAGAATATGGTTTAAGTTATAAAAGACGGAGCACGGTATGATTGATGCATATGAAGTAGAACTAACCACCACTAAACAGCGGTATGCTTGGCGTGATGCTTTTCTGTTTGTTGTTTTTTTAATGGGCATGTTCTCAATACAAGAAGCACTAGCGACCCCACAAAATAAATTTGCAAAGCAAGACTTATCTGTTTTAAAACCTAAGATAGAAGCGTTCCTAACGGCACAAAGTGCTGGTTACGCAGGTGATATTAAAGTCACTGCCGGTTCAATAGATCCTAATTTAAAGTTAACCGCTTGCATTCAGCCAGAGGTGTTTTTACCACCGGGCAGCCGTGCATGGGGAAAAACCAGTGTAGGTATTCAATGTGATGCGCCAGCACGATGGAAAATATATGTGCAAGCCAACGTCAGCATTAAAGCGCAATACTTGGTAACAGCACACCCTCTACCACAAGGCCACACAGTCACGAAACGGGACCTTGCCTTTGCTGAAGGAGACCTTACGAGGCTGCCAGCGGGCGTATTTACAGAGGCTAGCCAAATTGTCGGACGAGTAGTGCGTTCGCCAATGATGGCAGGTAGCGTGCTCAGACAAAATATGCTTAAGCAAGCACTAGCGGTGCAGCAAGGACAGACTGTATTACTGACTACTGTAGGTGCAGGCTTTACCAT
>JAZGEZ010000097.1:0-9342 GCA_036479055.1 Methylophilaceae bacterium
CTTAGAGAAAGAAAGTGTGTAATGTAAGCAATACGTCACAAAAAAACATCCAAAAATACTGCGCGCCTAATAACAACCTACTGCTGCAAAAATAAAATATCTGACCTAGAGGTAAAATGAAAGGCAAGTGGGTTTTTACCCACTCGCCAAAACTAAGTTAGAATAGTAGCCAGCATGATGAGAAACCTTAAACTAACGTTCCCTTATTTTTTGCTGGTATTGTTGTTCGCAATCCCTGTGGTATTTTCTGGTTGTAGCACAGCGCTAGTTAACAACATCAATGGCGATCAACGCAGTGAACAGAATCAAGCGCGAGACACCGCACGCCATCCACAAAAAACGCTAGCATTTTTTGATGTTAAGCCTAGCAGCACGGTATTAGAAATTTGGCCGGGCAAAGGCTGGTATACCGAAATACTAGCGCCATATTTAAAACAAGGTGGTGGGCAATTGATCGCCGCTGGCTTTCCATTACATGTTGGGCCGCAGTGGCGCCAAACTATGCAGCAAGAATTGCAAGATTATTTAGCCAGCAAACCCACCTATTATGATGCAGTCAGCTTTGTGCAAATAGGCCCACCTTCATTTTGGTCGCTAGGTGAAGATAATAGTGTAGACACTGTTTTAACCTTTAGAAATGTACATAACTGGGTAAAAGGTGGATACGAAAAAGAAATGTTTAATGCCATGTATCAAGTACTTAAACCCGGTGGCGTGCTAGGTATTGTTGAACATAGAGCCAAACCGAATACTGATATTGAAACAATGAAACAATCAGGCTATATGACAGAGCAACTAGTTATTGAACTAGCGCAACAAGCAGGCTTTGTATTAGAAAGCCGCTCAGAAATTAATGCCAACCCAAAAGATACTAAAGACCACGCCAAAGGCGTTTGGACATTACCACCGACTTTACGATTAGGTGATGAGAACCAAGAAAAGTATGTAGCCATTGGCGAGAGTGATCGCATGACGCTGAAGTTTAGAAAGAAATAGTCGTATAGGCATCTAAGCCTTTCTTGGTGTTAATACATGCTTTAGTTTATTTGCTTTGTGTAAGCTGGGTTAATTTACTTGCGATCTCATCTGCAGCCTCTGGATCCAAAGGCCTAATAGAAGCCTCTATATTAGTGAGTGCTTGCTGATCTTTTTGCAAATAAGCAATCCGAGATAAAGCATTTAACGCGCCCAACTTACGCGCATTTAAACTAAGTGATTTTGTAAAGTGCGCTTTCGCCGCCTCAATATCACCATCACCTTCTTCTGCCAGCCCTAAGTAATACCAAGCATCTGTTGATGTTGGCGCTGCTTTAGTCCATTTCTGGGCAATATCTTTTAACACAGCCCACTCTTTATTTTGATACGGAACCACCACCTGCATAAAGGCAGGTCTTTCGGCTAAAGGTACAGACCAAAAAGGCACTTCCATCGTCTTGAAGTCATTAGTTGCTGGGGCATTCATTAACTCTTTTATCCACTCAACTGGAATATGATAATAATTGCCCCTGCCCGGGCTTTTAAAGGTTGAAATGCCAACCAGATTAAACTGCTCATCAAACAATGCGCCACCGCTAGAGCCTAAATGAAACTGCACATCTGATTGAATAATAGTACCCCCCAGAAAAGGATATAAAGCCTTAACATTTCCATGAGATGGTTGTGGCACATTACCCCCTCTAGGGAAACTTAAGCTAAACAGCGGCTCCTCATATTTTAGTGTTGCCGTATCGCGCATCGGTACAGGCTTGAGTGGCAACTGGCTAAACTGAAGCAAGCATAAATCACGTTTCCAGTCTGCTTTAATGGCCTTAGGATAAAATCCCTGTTGAAGCTTGTCGATATGCACGCCTGACGAATTGGCAATCACATGGCAGTTCGTCGCCACATACTCATCGCTTACCACCACCCCTGAAGCGCGACCAGTGCCCCCATCAAATTTTGTCGTTACCAACACCACGGAATGACTTAACGCCAAGCTCTCTGCAAAAGTAGGCCTTGCCAATAAGCTGGGTGCATAAAGCAAACAGAAAATAACTGCTAGTATTTTTTTCATTTCAATCAAACTCCCTCCTTATGCAGCATACGCTTAAAAACTTAAGCTGGCTTATATTGATAAGCTGTAATTGCTGACCCCAGTTATTTTTAATGCTATGTCATCATTTAGCTTCGCTCAGAATTTGTAGGTAAAGCGCTTCAACCTTATCCCTCGCCCATGGTGTTTTGCGCAAGAAAGTTAAACTTGATTTAATGCTAGGGTCATGGCTAAAACAATTAATGGGGATAGCTTCTGCTAACGTCTGCCAACCATAATGCGCAACCAAATCAGTCACTATTTGTTTGAGGGTTATGCCGTGCAATAGGTTATTAGGTTGCACAGCTGATGGGCTCTCTCGATTATTACTTGGCAGGAGCTGGCGCCTTTTCTTTTCTCAACCGACTTGGCGGTGTACCGCCTAGCGAGGTTGGGGATGCCCCGTGCGGGTGTAAGGCTCTAGTCGTTAACATAGTCTTTCCCTATCATCATTTATTTGGGAGGGACTGGTAACTTTTCTTTTTTAGGCTTTTTCACTTCTTTATTACTTTTCTGACCTTTTCCCATGATGCTTCTCCTATAAAGAATGATGAGTCCATCATAGGCTTTCACAACTGACTTGTCATTTTTTCAACCGACTTACTGCTTCAGCAGTTAGCGAGGTTGGGAACACTCTTTACGGGTGTAGTGACTAGCGAAGTTGGGGACGCCCCTTGCGGGTGCCACAACTAATCTCAATTTATTTGGTGCTTTAGCCTCGTTTTGAATTCAGATTGGCCGCCACCCACTTAACCACGTATTATCAAGGCCTATGAAAACCCCACCAAGATTACTCCCCCTATTAGAAGATGGCTTAATTGACAATGTCACTCGCCAGCTCATGAGCGGTAAAGAAGCGACCGTGTATGTCGTGCGCAGTGGCGATGATGTCATGTGCGCCAAAGTGTATAAAGAAGCGAATAAACGGAGCTTTCGCCAAAGTGTGGATTACACCGAAGGCCGTAAAGTGAAAGGCAGCCGTAAGGCGCGTGCGATGGCAAAACGCTCGAAATACGGTAAACAAGCGCAAGAAGAAGCATGGCAAAGTGCAGAAGTGGATGCTTTATATCGGCTTGCCGATGCTGGCGTGACCGTGCCCAAGCCGTATAACTTTTACGAAGGGGTGTTGCTGATGGAACTCGTCACCGACGATACCGGTAACGCAGCGCCTAGGCTCAATGATTTGACCTTTAGCGCCGAAGAGGCGCGCAAGCATCACCAATCCCTAATCAAAGAAGTC
Organism: Methylophilaceae bacterium; assembly: GCA_036479055.1. Lineage (GTDB taxonomy): Bacteria > Pseudomonadota > Gammaproteobacteria > Burkholderiales > Methylophilaceae. The sequence continues at coordinate 3,312 of JAZGEZ010000097.1, forward strand.
GTGCGTATGCTATGCGCTGGCATCGTGCATGGCGACTTGTCAGAGTTCAACATATTACTGGGTGAAAATGGGCCAGTGATTATTGACCTGCCACAAGCTGTCGATGCCTCAGGTAACAATCATGCCATGGGCATGCTGGAACGAGACGTCAATAACTTAGCTGCCTTTTTCGGCCAATTTGCGCCAGAGCTACTCAACACCCAATACGGCAAAGAGATTTGGGCACTGTATGCCAAAGGCGCACTATCGCTTGAAGCTGAATTGACGGGACGCGTAAAAGAAAACAAAAAAGCAGTGGACTTAAAAAGTGTTATTACTGAAATCGATACCGTGCGAGAGGAAGAAGCCGCACGGCAACTCCGCATGTTAGAAGCCAAAAACCCTCAAACTAACAACCAATAATATCTCAACTGATTTCAACCGACTTAGCGCAATAGCGCTTAGCGAGGTTGGGGACGACCCTTTCGCAACTGACTTGATGCTTTAGCATCTTAGGGAAGTTGGTGACGCCCTTTACGGGTGACGGTCTTGCGACTGCATTCCCTTACAATCAAGCGTGGCCTTTCCCTATTACTTTTTCAAGTAAATAGTGTACTTACTTCCTGTTTAAAAATTTTCAGTTCCTTGTCAAAAATAATATTACTTTTTTTATTTTTAGTTGGGAATTTATCTCTAGCGAACTCTTTCAAGTCCCAGCCGGAATATTCACTTGCAACCTTTAAAGACATGAAGTTCTCTATCCCGTTTTCAAATATTGAATAACTTGCTTTTTCAAAAGAACTAATTGAAGAAATCGTATAAGGCATGTCCTCCAAATATGTTAAGGGTAAATCAGAGCTTTTCAACTTTTGCTTTACTCTCTCATTAATGCTTTCTCTAAGTGGTGGACTTATTAGAAACCAGTCCTCCAATGTAATAACCATTGGGTAAATTTTACCTTTATTGACATTCCAGTTTGACAACCCTTTTCTAGCAACATCTATATTTTTATATGTTTGTTTGACTGCTTCAGATATAGCTTCTAAGTCTTTATTCAGATCCTCACTTTCCAAATCAATTTTTGAGTTCAACTTCAACCTTTTAGTTTTACACTCTATAAAGATGTTTGCTTTTGCATCTGAGAGAATCCAATCAATTCCATGATTAACGTTCTTACCAATCATAAAACTTTCCTCAGCAATTACATCATAATCAGGATGCCTAAACACTTCCTTAAGAACGTCACCAACATACTCTTGAAAAGCATCTCCAAATGATTTACTAAACTTTCCACTACTTTCAACTATATCGAAATACACACCTTCTGCTAATCGCCTATATAATAGCTCTGGAAATGGACAGTAAATTAAATTGGAGTTATCTTTTTGAAGTGTAATTAATGGTGTTAACTCTAAAGGATTCCATGTATATATCCATCTCTCATCATATTGTTGATCGTTTTTTAAGGCGGCTCTTAAAGTATTAATATCAATAGTAAGTTTTTGTAGAAAGGTATAAATAGCTCTTTTATTATTTGGGTACCCACCTGCAAATGAGCTTATATTTAAGGTGGGGCTATCTGAAAAGTGATTGTTTAATAACAACCCTAAAGCCATCAACTCTATTGCTGAAAAACCTAGCTTCTCTAGAATAAGTTCGCGTAACAAATCACTATTATAGATTTTCAAATGTCGTACAAGAACGTTTAGATCAGTAGGTCTCTGCCATGCAAATTGTAAATGAGCAATATTATGTAATTTTAGTAGTACATCCCCAGATGCTTGGGTAGATGTTTCATTATCTAAATCTTTTATACGGTTGATTATTTCTCTTAAATCTTGGTAATTAGCTACACTCTTAGAGTTATTGCAATTACAGTTAATCACGATTTCTCGCAACATAACTGCTAGCTCCCAAGCAGGTATACCCATAGGCTGCAAGTTTGCGTTAGCAAGCTCAAAATACTTATGTGGTAGCGGTTTGTTATGAAGAAAATACCGTGAATATAGCCAGCAATGAAGAACAGTGTCTTCTATTCCATACTTTGCGGATAAGTTCCGAAGCGGTTTATATTTAGAATAGTATTTATTTGATTGAGGCAATACTATTACTCTGTTTGAACATGTGCTGTAACCTTCTCAACCCTGTCATGCGCAAGAATTAACGCTTCACTTCCAAGCCAAAATGCACAGTGTGTTTTCCCACATGCAATCTGTTGTCCTCTTATAGGGGTAATCGAACCAATTGAGTGCAACATTACCCATTTTCCTGTTTGGTTTTTAAAGTTATCTTTATTCAAATTTGCGTACTTTTCGCCACTTTGATATGAAAGGACGGCAATAAAAAATGGCAAAAACACCAACAAGAATGTACCAGCAATATAAAGGTAACTAGTAGAACCTTTATCCAGAATGCCACTTACCTCTTTTGAAGGCATATGCCTTTCCAGCCTAGATGCAACCTTAGTTTGAATCGCTTTTACACGAGCGTCTGAAGAAAGTATTGCAGTTAGAACTATTAACAGGAGCAGCGATAAGACTATAAGAATAATGTTGTTGAATGGCTGCAAACCTATCGCACCAAGTGAAAAAAATCCGTAAAGAAGCGTAGTATCAGAAGCCAGAGAAAAGAGTGAGGGGTCTACACCATAACCACCTACAAAGCCTTCATAGTAAGTCAGACCCGCTAAGTATAAAGTAGCCGTCATTATTGGCACTATTGCTATCAGTATTCTAAAAAACGGTGAATCACTCATTTTATTCCTTTTTATTATGAGTAAAATCTACAAAAAAGCCAGCTTAAAGCTGGCTTTTTTAAAACTTAAAACCTAACCACACTTACTTTCACCACAATTCAAACAAGTCAAACACCCATCCATAATAATGGCTGATTTATGGTTACATTTATTACACAGCTGCGCACCCTTTGGAAAGCCTTCCGTGTTCATTTCCTCATCTGGTTTGGCATGTTTCTCATGATATTCAGCACGTTTTTCTTCCACCAATTTTTGCTGGTGTTCATCTAGGCCTTCTTTTTCTAACATGCCGATGTTTTGCAAGTGCTTCTCGACCACTTCACCAATTTCAGCCACTAGGCTTGGTACAAACTTGCCGCCTTTTTTAAAGTAACCGCCACTTGGTTCAAACACGCTTTTAAGCTCTTCTACCAAGAAGGTGACATCGCCGCCTTTACGGAACACAGCAGACATAACACGGGTTAGCGCAACAATCCACTGAAAATGCTCCATGTTTTTAGAGTTAATAAATATCTCGAACGGACGGCGATGCTCTTGCGGCGTGTCTTCATGCATGATGACATCATTAATGGTGATATATAGTGCATGCTCTGTCACAGGTGTTTTAATTTTATAAGTGCTGCCCACTAAGGTATCTGGACGTTTAAGTGGCTCACCCATTGCCACGACGTTACTCGCCGCTGCTTCTGCCTTCGCTTTTTCTTCTTTAGACTCTGGTGTGACTAAGTTGTATGCGGTGATTTTTTTATCAATTTTAATTGCCATGTTTTCTCTCCTAGTGGGCCATCCCACTTTTTCCCTTTTGGTTTTAACCTAAGGGCTTCTTTATATTTAACGTTTTAATCTAATTTCTGTTTACTATTTAACCACTTAAAAATTCTAGCCTTTTAAACGGAGCGAGCGATGAGAGTGCTAGGCAAAAATTGGTTTTGAACCGGAATGTACATTTCAGTACATGAGGATTTAAAACCAATTTTTAACAACGCACTCACGAGCGCAGCCGTTTAAAACTAGAATTTTCCGTAATAGCCTTCTTTTAATGCATCGTAAAGATTCGCCGCACTATGAATCTCCCCATCATACTCAATCTCTTCATTACCCTTGGCTTCGACCTCTGTACCATCTTCTAGCGTAAATTTATAGGTGGTGCTTTCTAAATCTTTCTCTGTCACCAATACACCTTGGAATGCCTCTGGGTTAAATCTAAATGTGGTGCATCCTTTTAGGCCTTTATCATAGGCGTATAGATAGATGCTTTTGAACTCTTCAAAATCATATTCTGTTGGCACATTAATGGTTTTTGAAATAGAACTATCAATCCATTTTTGTGCGGCCGCTTGAATATCCACATGCGCTTTTGCTTTAATGCTAGATGAATCCATAAAGTAATCTGGTAATTTTTCTTCATCTGATTCGCCAAATGGCATGGCTTTAGCATTAATCAACTCACGATAAGCGAGTAGCTCGAATGAGAATACGTCGACTTTCTCTTTGGTTTTTTTACCTTCACGAATGACGTTGCGAGCATAGTGATGTGCAAAGCTTGGCTCAATACCGTTACTGGCGTTATTGGCTAGTGATAGTGAGATGGTGCCTGTTGGCGCAATGGAACTGTGATGCGTAAAACGCACACCTTTTTCTGCAATTTGGTTACGCAGGCCCGCTGGGAACTGCTGCATATAGCGGCTATATTTACCTAGCAATACTTTACCCGTCACTTTATTACCTACTTTAATACCATCCGCTGCCATTTCAGGACGTTTTGCTAGCATATCGGCAGTTACCATAAATTTCTCATCCATGATTGGTGCTGGGCCTTTTTCTTCCGCTAGCTGTATGCCAACTTCCCAGCCCACTTCAGCCATGACGCGGGTCACTTCTTCTGTGAATTTCAGTGACTCATCATCACCATATTTCTGCTTCATCATCGTCAGCGTTGAGCCTAAACCCAAGTAGCCCATGCCGTGACGACGTTTACGTGCAATTTCATCACGTTGTTTTTGTAATGGCAAACCGTTAATCTCCACCACGTTATCTAGCATACGGGTAAAGGTTGACACTACTTCTTTATACTCAGTCCAATCAAAAAACGCTTCATCAGTGAAGGCATTTTTAACAAATTTAGTCAGGTTTACTGAGCCAAGTAGGCAGGCGCCATAGGGTGGCAAGGGTTGCTCACCACATGGATTGGTTGCACGAATGTTTTCGCAAAACCAGTTGTTGTTCATTTCGTTTACCCGATCAATCAGGATAAAACCTGGCTCTGCAAAATCGTATGTGCTCGACATAATCACACCCCATAAGCGGCGGGCTTTGATTGTTTTATAGACACGACAAGCGACTTTACCTGCATCGACGCCTTTTTCTTTCGTCAGGTATTTGCCTTTGACTGGCCAATCGCGCCAGACCACTTGGCTTTCATCAGTGGTATTCAGGCCATCAACAATCGATTCTTTTTCTGTCACTGGGAAAGCGAGCTTCCACTCTGCATCGGCTTTCACGGCTTCCATGAATTCTTTCGTAATCAGGCAAGACAGGTTAAATTGGCGTAAACGGCCATCTTCACGTTTGGCTTTGATAAAGTCTGTAACATCTGGATGGCTGATATCAAACGTGGCCATTTGCGCACCACGGCGACCACCAGCTGATGATACGGTGAAACACATTTTGTCGTAGATATCCATAAACGAAAGTGGGCCGCTAGTATAAGCACCAGCACCAGCAACAAATGCCCCTTTGGGACGTAATGTTGAAAACTCATAACCAATGCCGCAACCTGCTTTTAAGGTTAAGCCAGCTTCATGCACTTTGTTGAGGATGTTATCCATGCTGTCTTCCACCACACCTGAAACGGTACAGTTGATGGTAGAAGTAGCCGGTTTGTGTTCTAACGCGCCCGCGTTTGAGGTGATACGGCCGGCGGGGATGGCGCCATGACGTAGTGCCCATAAAAATTTCTCATGCCACTCTTTTTGCTTTTCTTCTGTGGGCTCGACATCAGCCAAAGCGCGAGCAACACGTGCATATGAATCATCCATGTTTTTATCAACTTGCTCACCTGTTTTAGTTTTAAGACAATATTTTTTGTCCCATATATCTAAAGAAACTGACTGCATTGGAATTTCTTGGCTATCTTTTACACTGCCTTCTGCATTTGATTGTTTGGCTGGCTCTACCGCTTTAAGCATTCTTACTCCCTAACTTATTTTTATCTTTTACTGTATGTTTACAGCATTCTTTTATAACGTTTTGATTCCTATCAATATTCAATATATTGATAGAGACAAAGCACCCCAG
>JAZGEZ010000098.1:0-35538 GCA_036479055.1 Methylophilaceae bacterium
AAGGTGTGCCGATGCTAACGATAGCTGAAGCAAGGGCGAATAAAGCAACGCTGAGTTTTGCAGGAGACAATAGACCAGTTAAACCTAAGTTTATTGGCCGCCGTGTATTTAAAAATATTGATTTAAGTTTAATCGCAAAATACATTGATTGGGGCCCGTTTTTTCAAACTTGGGATTTGGCTGGTGGTTATCCTGCGATTCTAAAAGACAAAGTTGTCGGTGAAGCGGCCACTAAAGTCTTTAGTGAAGCACAAGACATGCTGAAAAAACTGATAGACGGTCGTTGGTTAACCGCTAATGGTGTGATTGCATTGATGCCTGCAAATTCAGTGAGCGAAGACGATATTGAGATTTACACAGATGAAAGCCGCAATGATATTGCTTTTACTTACTACGGCATGCGCCAACAAACACAGAAGCCAGTAATTAAAGGTGTGCCCCGACCTAACCAATGTTTAGCAGACTTTATTGCACCAAAAAGCATAGCAGATGATTACATTGGTTTGTTTGCCGTTACCGGTGGTTTAGGCACAGAGAAAATAGCCAAGCGTTTTGCAGATGCCAATGATGATTACAGCGGCATTATGTTTCAGTCGTTAGCAGACCGTTTAGCAGAGGCCTTTGCAGAGTATATGCACGAACGTATCCGTACGGATTTATGGGGATATGCAACCGATGAAAAATTAGACATAGATGCATTGATTAAAGAAGGTTACCAAGGTATTCGCCCTGCACCTGGCTACCCAGCATGTCCAGACCATACAGTAAAAAGCGAACTGTTTAATTTGTTGCAATGTGATGAAATTGACATGCAACTGACGGAGAGCTTCGCTATGATGCCAGCCGCTGCGGTGAGCGGCTTCTATTTTGCACACCCAGAGAGTAAATATTTTAGTGTAGATAAAATAGGGGTAGACCAGTTAGAAGATATGGCAAAGCGTAGAGACCTACCAAAAGAATATCTGGAGCGCTGGTTGGCGCCAAATTTGGCTTAAGATTATTATGCACATTCATATTTTAGGTATATGTGGGACCTTCATGGGGGGCGTTGCTGCCCTAGCGAAACAATCAGGCTTTAAGGTCACAGGTTGTGATGCCAATGTTTATCCTCCAATGAGTACGCAACTTGAAGCACAAGGTATTACCCTGATTGAAGGTTACTCACCTGAACAAACGCAACTTAACCCAGATGTTTATATCATTGGCAATGCTGTCTGTCGTGGTAATCCTTTGATGGAGGAAATTTTAAATCAGGGGTTACCCTATATCTCTGGGCCTCAGTGGCTAGCCGAACATGTGCTACAGGGTAAATGGGTGTTGGCTGTCGCTGGCACGCATGGTAAGACGACAACAGCTTCTATGCTAGCCTGGATATTAGAATATGTAGGTTTAGCGCCAGGGTATTTGATTGGCGGTGTGCCACAAAATTTTTCTGCTTCAGCGCGACTACCGGGTAAACCAAAGCAAGATACAAAAAGCATCTCGCCATTTTTTGTGATAGAAGCGGATGAATACGATACGGCATTTTTTGATAAGCGCTCTAAATTTGTGCATTACCATCCTCGGACAGTTGTGTTGAATAATTTAGAGTTTGACCATGCAGACATCTTTGAAGATTTGCCTGCAATTGAGAAGCAATTTCATCATTTGGTTCGCACGGTTCCACAAAATGGTTTAGTGGTAACGAATGCTAAAGAGGCCAGCTTGCAACGAGTAATAGATAAAGGGTGTTGGACGCCAGTAGAGTCTTTTGGCAATGTAGAAAAATGGCATGTAGTCAACGCGAAAAATGATGGTGGGTTTGAGGTGATGCTTGGTGATGCGCTACAAGGTGTCGTTAACTGGACAATCATCGGTGAACATAACCGTATGAATGCCTTAGCTAGTATTGCCGCTGCAAGACATGTCGGCGTGTCAGCGGCACAAAGTATCCAGGCATTAAGCGAATTTAAAAATGTAAAACGACGGATGGAATTACGTGGTGTCGTGAATAATATTAGTGTCTATGATGATTTTGCCCATCACCCTACAGCCATTGCTACAACGGTCGCAGGTTTACGTGCTAAAGTTGGAAAAGCACGTATTTTGGCAGTATTAGAGCCGCGCTCTAATACGATGAAGCTAGGTAAGATGAAGGCGGCATTGCCCGCTAGTTTAGCCGATGCTGATAGGGTATTTAGTTACGGTGAACATTTGGATTGGGATATCGAAGGCGCATTGCTACCAATAGAAAAAAAATCACAGGTATTGATGGACTTGGCACAATTAGTAACGGCAATCGTCAAAACAGCGCAACCAGGCGATCATATATTGATCATGAGTAATGGCGGTTTTGGCGGCATACACCAAAAAATTCTTGACGGTTTATGATGCGCCAACTAAACAAATTTTTTATGGTATTAAAGAACCTCAGCCCAATAGCGATTGCTTTATGGTTTTCGGTTTCAGCACATGTTATTTTCCTCGCTATAAAATTTGAACCAGAGCTAAAGGAAATGGTACAGCGTTTACCTTCGCTTGAAGTGGTGTTAGTTAATGCAAAGACTAAGAACGCACCTAAGAAAGCAGAGTTGATCGCACAAGCCAATTTAGACCGCGGTGGCAATACTGATTTAGACCGCAAAATGAAAACTGCTTTACCTGCACCAAAACAAAAAACAGCTGAGGTCAAGCTTCAGCCCAGCAAAGAAGCAAAAAGTGCGACCAAAGCAACTAAGTTACAGGCAAGAGAAGCCAGAGAAGAAGAGCGCGTAGCAGAGCTGGAAAAGAAAGCACAGGCGCTATTTACGCAATTAAACTCAGAGAGAACAATAGAGACAAAACCGATTGAAAGTACGACAGCTTCTGAGCCTGATGATGGGCAGAAAAAGATTTTGTCCAAAACATTCGACCGCGAGGCTTTACTGGCAGCCAGTTTGGAAATTGATCGTTTGGAAGCACAAATTGCTAAACAACAGGAAGCGTACCAAAAGCGCCCTAAACGACGTTTCTTAGGTGCGCGTGCTAAGGCTGCTGATGATGCACTGTATCTCGAAGCATGGCGCCAAAAAGTTGAACGTATTGGTAATTTAAATTACCCAGCAGCTGCAAGAAATCAGAAAATATATGGCAAGTTACAATTAACCGTGTCTATACGAGCGGATGGTACGGTAGAAAAGGTCCATATTGATAAAAGTTCAGGATCTAAAATATTGGATAATGCAGCCATTAATATTGTGAAATTAGCAGCACCCTATGCTAAGTTTTCTAAAGAAATGAGAAAGACAACTGATATTTTAGGGATTACGAGGACGTGGAGCTTTACCCAAGAAGACGCCCTTTTTACGCAGTAATTTTGCTTGAATACAAGCTAAATATAGAACGACTAATTAAATGGATAACCACTTCAAACATCACATATTTTTTTGCTTAAACCAACGACCTGATGGCGAGGCTTGCTGTCAAGACAAAGGTGCTGAAGCTGTTTTTGATTATATGAAAGCACAAGTCAAGAAGCTTGGCTTGCGGGGAAAAGGGCAAGTACGGATTAACCGTGCAGGTTGTTTTGATCGCTGCGCAGAGGGGCCACTTATGGTGGTGTACCCCGAGGCTGTTTGGTATACCTTTGTCGACCATAAAGATGTCGATGAAATTATAGAAAGCCATTTGATGAATGACAAAATAGTGGAGCGCTTACTGGTCGATTAAGTAAAGCGGCCTATTGGTTTAAAGCGCAGGTAATGTATGTTTTCATTTTGTTTTGTAGGCTTAACAATATTCCTTCTGAAAGTGCTAACGGTTGCCCTTCTTGTGTGACCTCACCCCAATGGCTGTTTGGAAAGTGTTTGTCATTCTCAAAACGCGGGATCACATGCCAATGTAAATGCGGTGTTTTGTTGCCTAAACTAGCAAGATTGATTTTCTCTGGTTGCAGCACTTCACGCATGGCGGTTTCTACCGCAAAAACGACCTTCATCGTACGGGCACGGTCGACGGGTGCTAGGTCAGTCATTTCCTTCACATGTGCTAATAATTCCACACGGCAGTAGGCCGGATAATCTGCATCGTCAAGTAATACGACTCGGCAAAAATCATCCTGCCACAAGATTGTGTCATGTGGACTTCGTTGGCATAGCGCGCAGGTATCAGGCGTTGTCATTTAGGAAGCCGCTAACATCCGATCTAATGTGAGTTTAGCTAACTTTGCCTCATCGGCAGGCACCGTAATTTGATTCACAATATTGCCTTCAACTAAATTTTCTAAACACCAAGCTAAATGTTGTGGGTCGATACGCGCCATGGTCGAGCACTCACATACGACATGACTCATAAACTGTACGTGTTTTCCTTCGGGTTTCATTTGCTCTGCTAAGCGCGTCACTAAATTCAGCTCAGTACCAACTAGCCATTTAGTATTGGATTTTGCCTCAGTGACTGTTTTTAAAATGTATTCCGTAGAGCCAACAAAGTCAGAGTTTAAACACACCTCGAACGGCGCCTCTGGATGAGAAATCACTTTTCCATCAGGATGCAATTTTCTAAAGTGCTCAATATTTTGTAGGCGGAACATTTGATGTACTGCACAGTGACCCTTCCACAATAAAATTTTAGCGTTCTTAATTTGTTCAAGTGTGAGCCCCCCCTGTGGTTGGTCAGGATCCCAAATAGGCATTTCCTCAAGCGGGATCCCCATTTTGTGTCCGCTCCAGCGACCTAAGTTTTGATCAGGGAAGAACAGCACTTTTTCACGTTGATTAAAGCTCCAATCTAAAATTTTAGGGGCGTTAGTGCTGGTGCAAACGATGCCACCATGCTCACCACAAAATGCTTTTAAATCTGCAGCAGAGTTAATGTAAGTGACCGGCGTTATTTCTTCATCGAAATTGAGCACTTTGTTTAGCTCGCGATAGCTACGTTCTACTTTAGCAAGGTTAGCCATGTCTGCCATTGAGCAGCCAGCAGCTAAGTCAGGCAAGATGACGGTTTGCTCAGGACGGCTTAAAATATCTGCAACCTCAGCCATAAAGTGTACCCCAAGAAATACAATAAACTCAGCGTCTAAGTTTTCACAGTATTTAGAGAGTTTCAACGAGTCACCAGAAAAGTCAGCATGACGATAGACGCTTTCATGCTGGTAATGGTGACCTAAAATCACCAAGCGTTTGCCTAGCTTTTCTCGTGCGCTAAGAATGCGTGCTTGGCAGTCATCATCCTTAGCTGCTTGGAATTTTTCAAATTTAATTGGTATGGCTTGAGCTTGCATAATTAGGTTTAACGCAAAATAACTATAAAGGTTGATTCTATAACGATGTTATCAATAAAGGAAATAACTAAAGTTTCAATTGGTGAATGTTACCTAATCGTTTAAGTGCATCGATGTTTGTCCAAGAAAATACACGTTGTGCAGCCTCGCGCCAATCGACCCACTGATAACGTACATGTTCCTCTGGGGCTAGCTCGATTGGTAATTGAGAGGGTAATTGTAAGCCATACAAATGCTCGATATTTTCTGTTACCCCCTCAGCATAGCGATGTCGCCAATGTGGGTAAATTTCATAAATATTACTGGCATGCCAATCTTGAAAATCATATTCAAGTGCTTCTAAACCCGTTTCTTCTTTCACTTCTCTGATTGCGGCTTGAGAAGGCGTTTCGTCGCCCTCAACACTCCCAGTCACAGACTGCCAAAAGCCTGCTTTATCTGCACGTTCCATAATCAACACCTGTAAGTCTGGCGTATGAATGAGTATTAATGCGGAAATAGGTGTCTTGGCCATTAATGTTCTGTTGTTATTCTGTACTTGAATTTTACAATCATATTTTATTGGGTGCAGAAGTTAAGTTTTTTGGTAGCTTGAAAATAACACTTTCTACTACGCCTTGTAGTTCAGATACATTTAGCGCGCCTAATTTTTGTAGCTCAGTAATAACTTCTTTAACCAAAACCTCTGGGGCTGATGCGCCAGCAGAAACGCCTATTTTCTTTTTACTGACTAGCCATTCAGGCTTTAGGTGGGTTGCATTATCGACCATATAAGCATCTACGCCTTGGTTTTCTGCAACTTCTCGTAAGCGATTCGAGTTGGAGCTATTGGGGGAGCCCACAACAATCACTAAGTCACAATCCTTAGCCATGATTTTAACGGCATCTTGTCGATTTTGTGTGGCGTAACAGATATCATCGCTTTTGGGGCCACGGATACTAGGAAATTTATTTTTAAGTGCGTCGATGACTTGTGCAGCATCATCCATCGAAAGCGTGGTTTGTGTCACATAAGCTAGCTTGTCTGGGTCGCTCACCTGTAGTACATAGACATCCTCAGGTGTTTCCACTAAGAATATGCCGCCATCAGATTGGCCCATCGTGCCTTCTACTTCTGGGTGGCCTTTATGGCCTATCATGATGAGTTCCATCCCTTGTTGCCGCATTTTTTGTACTTCGATATGCACTTTGGTGACCAGTGGACAAGTGGCATCGTAGGCGGTTAAGCCGCGTGACTCTGCTTCTGTGCGCACGGCTTTAGAAACCCCATGCGCACTAAAAATAACGGTACTGCCTTTCGGTATCTCATCAAGTTCTTCAACAAAGACTGCACCTTTGTCGCGTAATTCGTCCACGACAAACTTGTTATGGACTACCTCATGTTTTACATAAATAGGCGCACCGAATTTTTCTAAAGCTTGCTCCACAATAATAATGGCTCGGTCCACCCCAGCACAAAACCCTCTTGGGTTGGCTAATACAATTCCGGTCTCTAAGATGTTCATATCGCTCAACTATTCTATCCTGTGTGTATTATGCGAGCGATGTTGCATCGGGTATAATTCGGGCAAATTTACGTTTGCTTGAAACCCACAGAATGAAAAACACTGCAACATTACTCATTACTTGTCCAGATGCAAAAGGCATCGTCTCAACGATTGCCAACTTTTTGCATGAACACAATGCGAATATTTTACACGCAGACCAGCATCAAGATGCAGAAAATAATTTATTTTTAATGCGTGTGGAGTGGGATGTAGACCAATTCAATCTAGATGAAGCTTCTTTTGCTAAGCATTTTGAGGGTATTTCAGCGCAATTTAGCATGCATTGGCAGCTTAAATTTTCCGCCCATAAGCAGCGGTTAGCGTTGATGGTATCGCAGTTTGATCATTGTTTAGTTGATTTGCTGCATCGGCATAAAAATGGTGAGTTAGCTTGTGAGATACCACTGATCATCAGCAACCATCTTGATACGGAAGCCTTAGCTAAGTTTTACGGGATAGATTTCCATCATATTCCAGTGACTAAAGACAATAAGGCTGATGCAGAAGCAGCGCAATTTACATTATTTGATGAATATAATATCGATTTAATTGTATTAGCACGTTATATGCAAATACTATCATCCAATTTTATTGCTCATTACCCGCAACGGGTGATTAACATTCACCATTCGTTCCTACCTGCATTTATTGGCGCTAAACCATACCACCGTGCCTTTGAGCGCGGTGTTAAGCTAATCGGTGCAACAGCACATTATGTAACAGAGGTGTTAGATGAGGGCCCCATTATTGAACAAGATATTGCAAGAATCTCTCACCGTGACCAAGTAGAAGATCTGTTACAAAAAGGCCGCGATTTAGAGCGTGTTGTGTTGTCACGTGCCGTGCGCTGGCATATTGATCATCGCATCTTAACGTATGCGAATAAAACGGTCGTATTCGATTAGGGTTGTGATTGCAGAAGGCATTAAAAAAGCGAAGTCAAACTTCGCTTTTTTAATCAGCTAAGCTACTTATACAGCAGGTACCATGGCTGGTAATGGCTCATAAGTTGGCTCATCGTATGGTGCAATTTCAGGTAAAGGACCGCTGTTACCACCTGTTGTTGCACAACCGACTAAAAATAATGCCATCATTAAAGTAAGTAAAAACTTATTCATGTAAATCTCCCTGGGCTTTTTAATTATATAAATGGTTAAGAGTTAAGCTCTTAAGTGCTAATTTAACTGTAAGCCGAACATTCTGCAACTATTATTCAATAACAAATGGTTAAGGTAGTATTTTTTCGTGAGCAAATAAGTCAGAAATTTTTTCTCGTGACCTGACGAGATGATGTTTGTCTTGATCGACCATTACTTCAGCTGCTTTGGCTCGAGTATTGTAATTGCTAGCCATGCTCATCGCGTACGCGCCTGCCGACTCTATGGCTAACACATCATTTTCTTGTAGGTTTAGCAATCTATCATGACCTAAAAAATCACCACTTTCACATACGGGCCCTACTATTTCATAGACAGTAGCCTTGCCAGTTCGTGGCTTTACCGCAACAATATTGTGGTATGCATCATACAAAGCTGGACGCATTAAATCATTCATTGCCGCATCAACGATTGCAAAATGCTTGCTTTCTGTTGGTTTAATGTATTCCACCTTGGTTAATAAAACGCCAGCATTGCCGACAAGTGCGCGGCCTGGCTCAAATAATAATTTCACCTGCTTCTGGCCGAGTTTTTTCAAAACAGCCTGTGTGTATTGTTGAAATTCAGGGGGTGTTTCATCGTCATAGGTAATGCCAATGCCGCCACCTACATCAATATGCGATAGGTGGATATTATTTGCTTCTAGCTGATCAACTAAACTTAAAACACGGTCTAAAGCATCGATAAAGGGCGCGATTTCTGTAATCTGGGAACCGATATGGCAATCAACCCCATGCACGGCTACATTAGGCATTGTTACCGCTTGCTTATATACATCAATGGCGTCTTCAAACGCGACGCCGAATTTGTTGTTTTTCAACCCTGTGGAAATATAAGGATGTGTTTTAGCATCTACGTCTGGATTCACACGTAGTGACATGGGGGCTATTTTACCCATCTCGCCTGCGGTTTTATTTAGTTTTTCCAGCTCGCTTTGTGATTCCACATTAAAGCAAAAAATACCGACTTTAAGTGCTGCACGCATTTCGTCCGCTGATTTACCGACGCCTGAGAATACTATTTTTCTCGGGTCGCCCCCAGCAGCTAGCACACGTGCCAACTCTCCACCAGAAACAATATCAAAACCTGCGCCCAGTTTTGCGAATACATTGAGTACTGCAAGGTTGGAGTTTGCTTTAACGGCAAAACAGATTAAGTGATCGGTGTTTTTGAGCTCTGCTTCAAAATTTTTGAAAGCTTGCGTTAGTGCTTGTTTAGAATAAACGTAACAGGGCGTCTTGTATTGTTCAGCAATCTCAGTGAGCGGTATATTCTCGGCGCACATGACGCCATTTTTAAATTCAAAAAAATTCACAAGTTAATCTTTATTCGTTAGTGGTTGAATCGTTAGTCGTTTGGTTTGCGGGTGCTGCATTAGGTGTTGTTGGCACTTCAGTTTTGATTTTTTGTGGGTAGCGTTGCTCAGGGATATACAGCGGTCCCTTAGTGCCGCAGCCAACTAAAACAGCATAGCTTAGCAGTATCAAAACCGTTAAAAAAGTCTTAGGCATATTGTTTATACAAACTTAAAAAGTTAAGCCTATATTTTATCATTGAATGTTTCATAAGGCCGAATAGAAGCGATTTTTACCGTTTATTCTGCCATTTTTACCGATTATCGGATAGTGCTAGACAGACTATAAAAGGTTTTGGCATGATGGGTTCAACTAAATAGAGGCGCGCCATTAAAGGTACATCAAACATGAATATATTAAAAGCAGCACAAAAAGGATTTACTCTTGTTGAGCTAATGATTGTCGTGGCAATTATGGGCATTCTTGCTTCAATTGCACTACCAGCTTATACCGATTATGTGGAGAAAGGGATGGCGGCAGAGGCTACAGCGACTTTGGCTGATGCACGTATTAAGATGGAGCAGTGCTTCCAAGATACGCGCACTTATACAGATGCTGCTTGCGTGGCTCTTTGCACCCCTGCAGGCACAAACTTTAACTTTACCTGTTCAGTTGCTCCTACTGCTACTACTTATACCCTAAGTGCAGTTGGCACAGGGAAAGTGAGTAATTTTGCATTTACTGTTAATGAGTCAAATGTTAAAACTTCGACCTACGACGGTACTTCAGGCAATTGCTGGAAAACCAATAAAACGAGTTCATGCTAATGCGGGTTTACTCAAAACAAATAGGTTTTACACTAATAGAGGCGCTAATGGTCATTGCACTTTTTAGCGTGTTGGCCTCTTTTGCTATTCCTAGTTATCAACGAATGATACAAAACACACAAATTAGGACAGCAACAGATTCTATTCTAACCGGGCTTCAAATAGCGCGCGCTGAGGCAGTTGCACGTAATACCAAAGTACAGTTTGATTTTAGAACAGGTTCAGCTTGGACGGTGTGTACTACCCCTGCTGGTAACGGTTCGTGCCCAACAACGGACGATGCGACAACGGTTCAAAGCCGAGGTGCTTCTGATGGCTCATCAGCTAATGTGACGATTAATACTAATGGAAATAATGGTCCATATGTTTTTACCAGCTTAGGCGGACTCGACCCTGCTGGTGCTTTAACGATCGATATTGATAATACTGCTTTATCTTCAGGTGCGAGCCGAAACCTGCGTGTTTCTGTTGGTGCTGGGGGTTTAGCGAGAAGTTGCGATCCTGCATTAGATGCTAGCGGCACAGACCCGCGCAGATGTTAATTAACAGGAAAAGACTATGAAACGCTACCCAACATCTTTACCGTCAGCACAGCAAGGCGTGATTCTTTTAGAGGCGCTCATTGCGGTACTCATTTTTTCTCTAGGCGTGCTTGCGCTTGCAGGTTTGCAGGCGGCCATGATTAAAAACACGGATGATGCAAAATATAGAGCTGAGGCTTCATTTGTTGCACAAGAGGTGTTAACAGAGGTTTGGTTAACTGGCACTAGCAATCTTGCAGGACATATTGTGACAGATGATCCGATTGCGCAGCTGCCAGGCGGAAAGTTGACGGTGGATGTAAACGCTAGTCGTGATGTACAAGTAACGGTGAAATGGAAGTTGCCTGGCGCTGCTGAGCACACTTATTTAACAAATGCACGTGTAGAAGGGTTGGATTAATGCAGGCTACTCAAAAAATCAATAGACGGCAAACAGGATTTAGCTTGGTGGAGTTACTGGTTGGGCTTGTGATTGGCTTGTTTGCAACGTTAGTGATTATGCAAATCTTCTCTGCTTTCGAAGGCCAGAAACGTAGCACGTCTGGAGCGGCAGATACACAAACGAATGGCGCGATTGCGTTAATGTACTTGCAACGCAGTCTACAAAGTGCGGGGTTTGGCATGCCGATGCCCAATACTGATTTGAATAATAATGTGCTTAAATGCACGTCTAATATCGATATATTCCCTGTTGAGGTTCAAGATGGTGCCGGTAGCAATGGTAGTGATAAGCTTATTGTGCGCTATAGCACTGGCTCTGCTGGGATGGTACCGATTAATATCGATAACGTGACCAATGTTTCACCAGGTATGTTAGTCACCAACAACATCGGCTGTGGTAGTGACCTTGAGATGAGTAATGCTACTTATCAGGCTAAGTATAGGGATCCTAATGATGCGACTGACAGTAAAGCACCCAATAGGCTAATGATTATGGCGGGTAACACCTGCGCTTTTGCAGAGATTGCGGCACAGCCAACAAACACCCTAACAGGGCAGAGCTATATAAGGCTCCATGATATTGCTTCGCTCCCTTTTGCTCCGGCAGTAGGCAACAAGTTGGCATGCATGGGCGCTTGGGGTGATTATACCTATGAGATTAACAACAATAATGAGTTGGAATTGAATGGTGATGCCATTCTCTCAGGCGTTGTAGCGATGCAAGTCCAGTATGGGATATCAGCCGCGCCAGGCCTGAATGAAGTGACACAATGGGTCGATGCCGTCGGTGCTTGGGCTGCACCTGTTGTTCCTGCGCGCAACCGTATTAAAGCCGTCAGAGTGTCTTTAGCGTTGAGAAATGGATTAAAAGAGAAAACAGAAGTGACCTCTGCAGCACCTGAAGCTTGGACAGATGCCGGTACAACGCTAGGAAGTATGTCTGTCGCTCACTTAGCCGATTGGAAAAATTATCGGTACAGAGTGGTCTCAACCAGCGTGCCTTTACGCAATATGCTTTGGTCATGGAGAGCGGTTCAATGAGAAAACAAAATAGTTATATGAATGCACGTCATCAACAGTATCAACAAGGTGTCGTCCTATTTATCGCTTTGGTAGCCTTGGTGGTGATGTCTTTAGCGGCTGCTGCACTAATCCGTAATGTAGACACGAATACAAAAATTGCCGGTAATCTATCCTTCCAACAGAGTGCATTAACCTCATCTAGTAGAGGGGCTGAATCTGCAATGGCATGGCTGGAAACACAATCTATTGCAGATTTAACGGCGCTTTATACCCCGATTGCTGCTAATACCGCTACTGGTTATTATGCGACTTATGAAGATTTGGGCGGTGCGGGGGTTAATCTGGGTGATTCAGCTACCCTGAGAAGCGATGCAACTTGGACGACTTACAGCGCAGTAGCAACGGGGTCAGGTATCACCGCCGGTAAAGACAATAATACAAAAAATACAATTAATTACATAATTGAACGCATGTGCTCGAACCCAGTCAAGCCAGCCAATGATGTGACGAACAAATGTTTAACTGGCCCAGGTGAGGCGGGCGGAGGTAGTCAAGCGGTTGTCACTTCTGATGAAGCTGACGGCAAACCTGCTGGTGCAGTAAGCCCAATTTATCGAGTCACTGTGCGTGTCACAGGACCCAAAAATACACGCAGCTATAGTCAAGTATACGCATATTAGGAGCACACAATGAAGCTAATTATCAGTAAGAAATTATCCGTCTTAACACAATCAATATTCTTGATTGCAACACTCGTTTTTAGTGGGCTAACACAGGCAGAAGCGCCATTGGATATTGCGACAACACCACTGTCAAATAGCAGCCCTACGCAAGTGAAGCCGAATATGCTTTATGTGCTGGATGACTCAGGCAGTATGGGTTGGGAATTTATGCCGGATTGGACATGGGATGGTGCTGGGGCTCACCCAGGCGTTAGCTTTCATACTGATGCTAGTTATAACGCGCTAGCATACAACCCGGGAGTACGCTACCTCCCGCCTGTTTATTATACGAATACAGGTGCACCCAATACCACTAGCTACCCAAGCCAAACGGGTATGGCAACAGCAACAGGAGCAAACTGGCAAACAAAACCTAACTGGAAGAATGTCCGAAGAGATGCCTATAACAGTGGTTTAGGCACTAATAACTTAGAAACAGGCGGCCCTAATTACAAGGGTGTTGAGCTGAGTAATCCGCAATATACGGTTTCAGTGGCTAATGAGTATTGTACAAGAACAGATTTAAGAGAATGTGTTTCTAGCAGCATTCCTACTGTAACGCATCCATATGCAGCGCGTATTCGCTGGTGTAATAATGCAGGTGTCGCTACCAATATTGCATTGCCAGCTGATAATGCATGTCAATCAGTGAGAACCGGTGCATTTGTGAATATGCGTGTGCCGCTTTCAACAGTGAGCCTGCCAACGCAGGCAACAATCACGATTAATTGGGCATGGTGGAAGCCTCGTATCGATGGCATT
The DNA here is from genome assembly GCA_036479055.1 of Methylophilaceae bacterium. Taxonomy (GTDB): domain Bacteria; phylum Pseudomonadota; class Gammaproteobacteria; order Burkholderiales; family Methylophilaceae. The sequence continues at coordinate 13,559 of JAZGEZ010000098.1, forward strand.
ACGATTAACGGCCAGCAAATCATGAGAAATAATCCTAACCCCAATACAAATAACACCAATACGCTTGCAAACAGAATAAGAAATAAAATCAATGCATGTACTACTTCAGCAGTCGGTAACTGTACTGTTTCTGGCTATTCAGCTTCAAGGTCAGGTAATGTGGTGACGATTTATGCGCCAAGTGCTGTTTCAGGTACACCAATTGTGCAGTATTCGAGTGGCGGGATAAACTATACTCCCACAGGGTTTTCTGCACCTGGTGGCGTGCCGGCCAATAATCGCGTGACGGTTAATATTTTGCCAGCCAATAACAGTTATGCATTCCCAGGCACCACGGTTAAACACTCAGCAAGGGCTGATTGCGTAGGGGTTACTTGTACCTACAATGAAGAAATGATCAATTATGCTAACTGGTATACCTATTATCGTAACCGTATGCAAATGATGAAAACATCGACTAGCCTAGCATTTGAAGATGTCGGCGATGATTTTAGAATGGGTTTTATGACGATTAATACTAATGCTAGTGAGGCCCTAGATTTTAGAATTTTTTCGGGGGCTAATAAAGCCGCTTGGTATAACGAATTATTTTCTACCATTCCTGGTGGCGGTACGCCTTTACGAGATGCGCTCAGCAGAGCAGGGCGCATTTACGCGGATAAGTATAGCTTGAGTGGTGTTTTTAATGACCCAATCCAGTATGAGTGTCAAAGTAACTATACGCTGCTGACAACGGATGGTAAGTGGAATAGTGCAGCTGGCTATAAATTAGACGGTAGTGGCATGACGGATCAAGATAATGATTCATCAGAAAAAGGCAAATTTCAAGGGTCTAACCAAAGCAGTCATACCCTCGCCGATGTGGCGAAGTATTACCGTGATACAGATTTGAGAGATGGTAGTTTAGGTAACTGTAGTGGCGCACTAGGTACTAATGTTTGTTCCACAACAGGAACGACCCCTTTATTGAACCGCAAACAAACGATGGTGACGCTTACTTTAGGCTTAGGGGTGGATGGTACGCTTGCCTATGATACTGAATATGGGCCCAATGTGGCTGGCGATTTTAAACAAGTCTATGACGGTACAAAACAATGGCCTCAAATTATTAGCAATGGTGAAACGACCATCGATGATTTATGGCATGCTGCTGTTAATGGCGACGGGCGTTACTTTAGTGCTAAAAAGACAGCCGATTTGATTAGTCAATTAAGGGAAGCGATTGCCTTAATCAAAGTTAGTACAGGCGCAGGTTCAGCAGCAGCAACCAGCACCTTGAACCCTGTCTCAGGCGATAATTTTGCCTACGTGGCTAGCTATACAACAGGCCATTGGAAAGGTAATTTAGAAAAACGCACTATTGATCTAACGGATGGAAGCGTTAGCAAAAATGCCAGCGCTTGTGTGGAAGATGTTGTGCCTGAAGATAACTGTAGCGCACCCAGTATCATTGAGCCTAATGGCCTAGGTGGTTATGAGTGTGTGACGACAGGCGTGACTGACTCGGCATTATGTACAACGCCTTTAGCTGGCTCAGAGTGTAGAGAGCCAATAGTCCCTGATTGCGAAGGGACGCTTAAGGATCAAATCGTAGCGGGTTCCAGAAACATCTATATGAATAATGGCGGGACGCGCGCTAACTTTGACTTCACACAGTTATCTGTTAACGAGTCGATTAATTTCTCTAGCAGCTTTTTGCAAGCGAATCTGACGCAAGGGTCATCTTATACGTCAGGCCAATTGGCAAATTTAACTGGCGCTAACTTAGTTGATTATCTAAAAGGTAATGCAACCTATGAATTAGATTCAGCAATAGACGACAATAAACTGTATCGCAAACGCACAGCCGTACTCGGTGACTTAATTAGTTCTAAGCCCTCTTTTATTGGTAAACCGACGTTTAATTATGGTGATTCAGGTTATCAAGCATTTAAAGCGGCCAATGCGAGTCGTGCAGGTAGAGTCTATGTTGGCTCCAATGATGGCATGCTGCATGCTTTTGACGCGACGACCTTACAAGAAAAATGGACATTCGTGCCCACAGCCGTGATTCCAAATTTATGGAAACTTGCTGATAGTAATTACAGTGCAAATCATCAATATTATGTGAATGGTGATGTCGCCATCTCAGACATCTGTGTGGCTGCGGATTGTACGACAGCAACCGCCTCAGACTGGCGAACAATCTTGATTGCAGGTTTTGACGGTGGCGCGCGCGGTTATTATGCGCTGGATATTACGGACCCTGACTCGCCTAACGTGTTATGGGAAATTGATCCGTCGGATGCCGGTTTCAATAACTTAGGTTACAGCTATGGTAACCCTATTATTACAAAACGTAATGGTGATGGTAAATGGGTCGTATTATTCACCTCTGGATATAATAATATTCCTGATAATAATGGCTTCTACGCGAGTGCTGCAAGCACGAACTTTAAACCAACCATTACACCGCAGTTGCAGTTTAATTCTGGGGATGGTCAAGGCTATCTGTATGTCGTGGAGGCTAAATCAGGTAACCGATTGGCAACCATTCCAACGGGGTCAGGATCAAGCTCCTCACCAAGTGGTTTAGCTAAAATTAGCGCATATGCCAGTAATGGTGAAGTCAATAATCTAGCGCAATATGTTTATGGCGGCGACTTAGATGGTAATGTTTGGCGCTTTAATATTGACGCTACTACAAATTCGGTGTTACATTTTGCGCAATTAAAAGATTCATTTGGGAATGCACAGCCAGTGATGACACCACCGGAGCTTGGATTGGTCGGCAATAAAAAAGTTATTTTTGTGGGGACAGGTAAATACTTAGAGGTGACCGACTTAGACGCCTCTGGGTTTAGCACACAAAGTTTGTATGCACTCAAGGATATTGCTAATGATGGTGATCCTGAGCCTGTTTATAATAATGCACGATCTGTTGTGGGGATCGTGGCACAAACAATCGTGCCAAGCGCCGACCCATCAAAATCTGATGAGCGTGTGAGCGGCAGTAACAGTGGTGTGGATTTATCGACAGATATTGGTTGGTATATTGATTATCCTGATAACGGAGAGCGTCAGAATGTTGCTTCACAATTGGTGCTGGGTACGTTATTAGTGCCAACAACGGTGCCCACTGCTAGTGCTTGTCAACCTTCAGGTTATGGTTGGTTTAATTATTTAGATTATAAGACAGGTTTGTCAGTAATCGCACCTTTCGGTTCGGTGTCGCAACGGACTTCATCACCGAGTGTAGGCTTTAATGTGGTTTACATTGGCGGTAAGCCAGCAGTCTCAAATGTGGTCGCTGACGATCCGAACCCAGCGATAATCGATGGTCTTGCATTTGGGGGCGGAGATGGGAAGTTCCAATTAAGGCGCTCTATATGGAGAGAAATTGTAGAGTAAACACAGGTAGTACTAAAAGAGCGGCATAGCCGCTCTTTTTTATGAATGGATTGCTACGATGGCTAGTTCTTGAGTGGAGATGAAATTAGTCTCTGCGTAATGAGGCCATTAATCACGCCAAAAAACAAAGCAGCCAATGCAAAAATAGGCACTAAATAAGCGACACCTGCATGTGGTATCAGCCATATTCTAACGATAATCAGCTGCCCTGCAATATGTGCAAAAGCGGCCAGAATGCTAAGGGTGATGACACTAAAGTGTTTTGTTGGTAGATGTTGTGCAAAAAACAACATCACTAAACTGAGTAGCGCGCCAGATAAACTCAAGATAAAAGTGGGTGATAAAAAGTGGCCTAACAATAAGCTACTGGCAAATACGCGCAATAAGCTCACCCAAGCTGCTGTGCCAAACCCGTATTGCATGAGTACATAGAGTGTGATGATATTGGCTATGCCTGGTTTTATACCAGGCAAAGGCGATGGGAACATGGCTTCAATCACATGTAAACCAATCGCAATGGCGGTCAGTTTGGCAATATGGTGGTCTTCTTTTGTTGTGTTGATGTTAATAGTTGAGCGAGTCATACGGCTTGTCTTCACCAATGAGTTGTAGGCTGATTTGGTTGGGGAGGCAAATGGCTACTTGCCCTGCGCGGCTTAACCACCCTTGGTGTACGCAATATTGATTGGTACATGGCGACTGTTTAAAACGCACTTTACCTTGCGCAACACTGATGTGTGATTGCCCCAAGGCTCCATGGATGTGTAGGTCGCGTGATTGATTTAAATCGTAGGTGCCCATTACTTTATTACCTTGGCGAATCTGTAATTGGCTGGCGGGTGCGTTGGTCCATAATTGCTGGAATAAAAACACAATGGTAATCAGGCTAGCGATGATAACTAGCCAGTCACCAAACAAGGGTTTTATATTGGTTGTAGCATTAGTCAAGATTAACAACCTTTAGCTGTTGCTTTGCCTCAGTATCTAGCCAATGTAATTGTTTCTGCATAGCGGCGCTCACCAGAATTTTATTGGCAGATTCAATAATCAGAAAATGGTTAATACCCATTGCCTTTGCTGCAGCTAGTCGGCTTTCGGTTTTGGCTATAAAAATAGGTTTTGAGGCGACATCAGATAAAACACCTGCATTGTTTTGTGGCGGCACGATCACGGTGACTGATTGTATGTTTTGAGCGGGATGACCTGTAACAGGGTCAATAATGTGGCAATAGCGTTGACCATTTACATTAAAAAAGCGCTGGTAATCGCCTGATGTTCCGATGGCCCAGCCACTCGGTAATGCAATGGTGGCAATGGCGTTAGGTTGTCGAGGGTGTTGGATACCCACTCGCCACGGTTGTTTGCCATGCTGGCCTAGCGCAATAATATTGCCACCGATATTAATTAGTGCATGTTTAATGTTTTGTTCACGTAAATAGGCTGAGCCCATATCCAAGGCATAGCCTTTAGCATAGCCACCTAAGTCTAACTGTACGGCAGGGTTCGTACTAGCAACACGATCGTCATTGATGATGATATCTGACATCTGTGGATGCTGTGCAACCAGTTGTTTGACGCTCTCGGTGTCAATATTTTTGGGTTTGAATTCGTCGCTTTGAAAGCCCCAAGTATTGATTAAGTGGCCAATCGTCGGATTAAATACACCTTTAGATTGGCTAGATAAGATAGACATATTTTCTATCATTTTGGCGATGTCTGGTTTGACAGAAATTGTTTCACCATTAGCAAATGCCTTGTTGATGCTGCTAATTTCACTCGGTTTCCACGCATGTAGACGTTGATGCAATGTGTTGTAGCGCTTAATGATTGCTGTTGAGACAGCTTGTGCACGCTCGTCAGATTCGCCGTAAATAGTGATGTCCACTAGCGTACCGAATACATAAGTTTGTGTATTGTAGAGGGGTTCTTTGGGGCTGCAGCTAACGAAGAGTAGCGCAGCCAATAGTAGTAAAACGAGACGCATAAGCGCTACTATAACGCTAGCGCGTTGTAGATTCTAGCTCAGTTTTGCGTTTGGATTCCAGTGCATCCAAGAAAACTTCAGCTGGCTTACATGGTGTTTGTGCAGCAATTTCAACGATGCCGGTAGGGCTTGTGACATTAATTTCAGTGATATAGTCACCAATCACATCTAGACCAACAAAGAATAAGCCTTCTGCTTTGAGGGTTTTGCCGATGGTCGTTGCGATCTCTAAATCTCGTGCTGTTAATGGCTGTGCAACCCCTTTGCCACCCGCTGCTAAGTTGCCGCGTGTTTCACCCGCCTTGGGGATTCGTGCCAGCGCATAAGGTAGCGGCTCACCATCAATCACAATAATACGCTTATCCCCTTGCTTGATAGCGGGTAGATATTGTTGCGCCATAATGGTTTGTTTACCGTAATCTGTAATGGTTTCTAAAATCACATTGAGATTAGGATCAGAAGCCCTGAGCCTGAATATGCTGGTTCCGCCCATCCCATCAAGTGGTTTAACAACAATATCGTGTTGAACTGCTAAAAATTCACGAATGAGGTTGTTGTCACTGGTTACCAAAAATGCCGGGCAAAATTGTGGGAATTTAGCCACTGAGAGTTTTTCATTCCAGCTGCGCACAGTCGCAGGGTTGTTGATCACATATGCACCTTGTTCAGCAGCGAGTTCTAGTAAGTAGGTGCTATATAAGTACTCATTATCAAAAGGCGGGTCTTTCCGCATTAAAATAGCGCTAAAGTTTTTAGGGAGTGATTCTTCTACATCAGCCACCTTGAACCAACTGTTCCCTTCAGAAAATTGAAAGTGCTGTGTGTTGATTTTAACGGTTTCATTACGCAGAAATACATCATGTTGTTGGCATACGTATAGTGTGTGTCCGCGGGCTAATGCTGCACGCATCATGGCAACACTGGTATCCTTCTTGATATTTAGGCTGGTGTATGGGTCTAGTATGAACAGTAGTTTCATCTTTAATGGGGACGCTTTATATGGGGGTGCTATATATAGGCACGCTTCTATACGTTCAGTGGGTCAGTTTCTTCTAGCTCAATAGTCGTCGCTAACAAAGCCAACCGTGCCACCACACCATAAGCGTAAAAACGATTGGGTGCCGTATCAGGCTCGCCTCCGCAATCCGGCAAGCCGCAAGGAGACTCAAAAGCAAGTGGCACAAAATGTGCGCCAGGTGCGTTCAAGTTTTCATCTGCTTCTCGGCTGGTATGGACACGATAGAAGCCACCAATCACATAATGGTCCATCATATAAACAACGGGTTCTGCCACAGCATCATTGATACTCTCAAAGGTATACACGCCTTCTTGAATAATGACCTCGCTTACTTGCCGGCCTTCTTTAATGGTCGACATTTTATTACGCTTCTTACGGTTTAAGCCACGAACTTCATCCGCAGACTTCACTGACATGATGCCCATGCCATAAGTGCCAGCATTGGCTTTAACAATGACAAAAGGCTCTTGAATAATGCCATATTCTTGATATTTGGCCGTGATTTTTTTGAGCAATGCTTCGACTTTTTCTGCTAAGCATTCTTCACCAGTGCGCGCATTAAAATCAATCCCTTCGCAACTTTCAAAATAGGGGTTAAGTAGCCATTCATCAATTTTTAGTAACTTAGCAAAATCTGCTATTACATCATTGTAAGCAGAAAAGTGTCTTGTTTTACGGCGGGTATGCCAGCCAGCATGTAACGGTGGAATGAGGTCTTGTTCTAAGTTTTTCAAGATGTCAGGAATGCCGCCTGACAAATCATTGTTAAGTAAAATGGCACAGCTATCAAAGTCTCCTAGTTCGACATTTTTGAGTTTGATGCGATTGCCCTCGCGTACTAGCGGCTCTAATAGTAGCGAATGTCCGTCTGGTAAAGTTAAAGTCGTTGGTTCTGTCACTTCAGGTGAAACACTACCAATCCTCACATCCAACCCAGCGGCTTTAAGAATGTTCGTTAGTTCAACCACGTTGCGCAGGTAATAAGTATTGCGTGAATGGTTTTCTGGAATAACCAGTAATCGGTGTGCTTCAGGACATATTTTTTCAATAGCAACCATAGCCGCCTGAACACTTAAGCTCAAAAACGCAGGGTTGAGGTTATTAAAGCCAGCAGGAAATAAATTAATGTCAACAGGGGCGAGCTTAAAGCCGCTATTGCGCAAATCGACTGAGGCATAAAATGGTGCGCCATGGTCCAACCATTGTGTGCGAAACCAATGTTCTATTTCAGGCATGGATGCTAGCATGCGGGCTTCTAAATCGAGCAGTGGGCCGCTGAGTGCAGTTGTTAAATGTGGAACCATATTGTGTATCTTATCCTACTATGACGTGGCCTGCTTGTAAGTCAGCGTGGTAACTACTTCTGACCATGGGACCGCATGCCGCATTATTAAAGCCCATTGCATCGGCTTTATCTTTTAAGGCATCAAATATAGCGGGTTCTGCATAGCGTATGACGGGTAAATGATGCGCGCTTGGTTGTAAGTATTGGCCAAGTGTTAGCATGGTCACTGCATGCGCACGTAAGTCTTTCATCACATTTAGTATTTCATCATCCGTTTCGCCTAAGCCTAGCATCAAGCCTGATTTGGTAGGAATGTGTGGGTACATCTCATTAAAGGCTTTGAGTAGATTGAGAGAGTTTTCGTAATTTGACCCTGGGCGCGCCTGTTTGTATAACCGCGGGATGGTTTCTAGATTATGGTTCATTACATCAGGGGGCGCTTCTTTTAATATCTTTAAAGCGATATCTAAGCGTCCACGAAAGTCAGGCACTAAGGTTTCAATTTTAATGTGGGGTGAAGCTTTTCGGATGGCTTTGATGCAGTCAACAAAATGTTTTGCGCCGCCATCTGGCAAGTCATCACGATCGACACTGGTGATGACGACATAGTTGAGCTGCATTTCAGCAATGGTTTTGGCTAAGTTAGCTGGTTCATTGGCATCGGGGGGCAGCGGTTTGCCATGTGCGACATCACAAAAGGGGCATCGGCGGGTACAGATGTCACCTAAAATCATAAAGGTTGCTGTGCCGCCACTAAAACATTCGCCAATATTAGGGCAGCTTGCTTCTTCGCAAACGGTGTGCAAATTGCTATCACGCAGTACTTTTTTTATTTCCCTAAAACGCTCGGTATTTGGCACTTTCATACGTATCCATGCAGGTTTACGTAACATAGGTTGCGGTATTATTTTGATGGGGATACGTGATGTTTTTGCCGCATCAGTTTCTTTAACACCAGCAACTTTCTTAAGTGGCCTATTGAGTGGTTTGTTTATAGGTGCTGTCATTTCGTTATTCTATTTTTCAATATGTCGAGTAAAATCTCGCCTATTTGTTCTGGGGTTTTGTTAACTCTTAAATCTTTGGTCTGTGTCATTTCTAGCCCTGCGTAACCGCAAGGGTCTATTGCCTTAAAAGGACTTAAGTCCATGTCAACGTTTAAACTGAGGCCATGATAACAGCAATTACTTTTTAATCTTAGGCCGACAGAGGCTGCTTTTTTTTCATTAACGTAAACACCAGGCGCATTTTGTTTAGTGGTGGCAGTGATATTATATTGCGTGAGCAACTCAAGTATGCTGCCTTCAATCATGTTAACCAGCTGACGCACTTTTAATCGTTGTCTACCTAAATCAATCAGCAGGTAAATGATGATTTGGCCTGGGCCATGGTAGGTGATTTTTCCACCTCGATCGACGTTTATAACGGGGATACCATTATCGGGTAAGCGGACGTTTTTGCGATTTAACCCTAGCGTATAAACACTATCATGTTCTGTTAACCAAAGTTCGTCAGGCGTGTTGGATGTGCGGTTGCTAGTAAACACCTGCATGGCAGCAAGTGTTTTTTGGTAGTCTGTACGGCCAAGCTTACGGGTAATAAGCTGCATGCTTAATTAAAGCACAAACTTGGTTAAGGGATGGCTCGTTAGTGCGCGGTAAATATTATCAAGCTGTGGTTTAGATTCAACGTAGCACGTACAAGTTAAGCTAATATATTTACCGCCTGAGCTTTCTCTCATCTCAACCTTGCTAGTATCAAACTTAGGTTCAAGTTTCTGTATCGTTTTGATGATTTCAGCACTAAAATCGCTGTTTGTTTCACCCATGACTTTGATGGGAAAATCACAAGGAAACTCGATGAGCGTTTCTTGTTGTTCTGTATCGTTGGTGTTGCGCATAACTTAAGTTGCTTTAATATAAGTTACTTCAATAACAGTTTAATGCTATCAACAACTCTACCAAAGAAGCCAGCAGGCCCTACATTTTTAGCAGCGATGAGTGGTTGCTCATTGATCACTTTTCCATCTAAAGTGAACGTAATTTTGCCAATTTCTTGCCCAGCTTTTATCGGCGCAATCAGTGGTTGCTTAGAGGTCATCGCGGCTTTTACACGGGCATAATCACCTTTTGGTAATGATAGGTATAGATCTTTAGCAACTGTTGCTGTTGCTGTTTTAGCATAGCCTTTGTAAACAGGGATGCTTGATACCGCTTGGGACTCCCGGTATACCAAAGTTGATTCATAAAATTGAAAACCATAGTTAAGTAGTCGCTGGCTTTCTGACGCCCGCATTGCCTCATTAACAGCGCCAAGTACAACGGCAATCAAACGTGTTTCACCTCTTTTGGCAGAGGAAACTAAACAGTACCCAGCCGCTTGCGTGTGTCCGGTTTTAACGCCATCAACATTGGCATCAAGCCATAATAAGCGGTTACGATTGAGCTGTTTAATTTTGTTGTATGTGTATTCTTTTTGTGAGTATAAACGACGATAATTAAGGGGAAAATCACGAATAAGTGATTCAGCCATGATGCCTAAATCACTAGCCGTTGTGAAATGTTTTTTATCAGGCAGGCCTGTAGCGTTCATGTATTGCGTATTCATCATCCCAAGCTTCTTGGCTTGCTCATTCATCATTATGGCAAATTGCTCTTCACTACCACCGATGGCCTCAGCTAAGGCAACGGCTGCATCGTTCCCTGATTGAATAATTAAACCATGCAATAGCTCGTCTACTGTAACGCTTTTTTTAGGGTCAATAAACATTCTTGAGCCTTCAGTTTTCCATGCTTTCTTACTAACTGGTATCGTTTGTTCCAGCGTTAAATAGCCTCGCTCAACTGCATCAAATGCCAGATAGGCCGTCATCATTTTAGTGAGTGATGCAGGGGCCAGGGACTCATCCGCTTTGTGTGAAGCAATATGGCTACCGCTATTCAAATCTTTCAATAAATAAGCATTAACAGCCAGAGAAGGCGGCGCAGCAGCAGGCGCTGACCAGCTGGTGATAGGTAATAGGAGTAAAGAGATTAAAAATAAAGTATTAAGGCGCATAGGGTTCTATTGTTTAGTTGTAATAATTGTGGAAATATTGAGATTGTAATTAATATTGTTCGCTATTTTTTCAGCTTCTTGCCTAGTGTTGTAAGGGCCAATAATTAATCGATGTAATCCATTATTATACACGCGCTTAACCTTGCCACTCTGATTATGGTCTAGCGCTTGAATCCTTTTTTGCAATGTCATCGCATTAGTTTCCTCACTAAATGCACCTGCTTGCACATAGTGCTGCTGAACCACAGCAGTGTCCGTATTTGCTATTGTTGGCTGTGTGACAGCGGTTGTTTTGGTGCTAGGTTGCTGCCCAGGCTTAACGGTTTCTACTTCTACCAAGCCACTGCCTTTTTCGATTAGGCGTAATTGATAGGCCGCAGCATAAGAAAGATCGATTTCTCTATTATGTTTAAATGGCCCCCTGTCATTGACTCTGACGATAACTGAACGGCCATTTTGAACATTGGTGACTTTGACATAACTTGGTAGAGGCAGAATCGTATGTGCAGCCGTCATGCTATACATGTCGTATATTTCACCATTGGCTGTTTTATTACCATGAAATAACTTTCCGTACCAAGAGGCGACACCACGCTTTTTATAATTATCAGCGGTTTTTAATGGGTAGTATTTTTTACCTAAAGCAATATAAGGCTTAGTTGAGTATTTATATAAGGGTTCATTTTTTGGAACGGCATTTGGAATGTCATCCAAGTTTTTAGGTGGTTTGGCATGTGGGCCATCACCTGGATAGTATCCGCCATCTTTACCAGAGCTGGGCGGAGAACGTTTGATCGTAGGGCTACTCGTGCACGCAGCCAAAATAAAACAGCAAATGAGTATTAAAGAAAACGATTTTTTCATAATTAAAGTTTATCCTGATGCAACTAATTTTTTGTGTGTTTGAATGCTCATGAGTATGCCAAAGCCAAGCAGTATTGTGACCATTGATGTACCCCCATAGCTAAAGAGCGGTAACGGTACGCCAACAACTGGCAGTATGCCACTCACCATACCAATATTCACAAAAGCATAGATAAAAAATGTAAGTGTAATGCTGCCGGCCAATAACCGGTTGAACGTACTTCTAGCTTGTGAGGCAATGACGATACCACGAAAAATAATAAGACTAAATAAAAGTAACAAAAGTGAGTTTCCAACCATGCCGAATTCTTCACTGAACACTGCAAATATAAAATCAGTCGTACGCTCTGGTAAAAAGTCTAACTGTGATTGCGTACCATTTAACCAGCCCTTACCCGTGAGCCCGCCAGAGCCTTGCGCTATGGTAGATTGAATAATGTGGTATCCCGCACCCAGTGGATCTTGTGTTGGGTCAAGGAGTATCAAAATGCGTCTTCTTTGGTAGTCGTGTAAAAGTGACCAGAATATCGGTGTAAGTGCACCAATTGTAACGGCACCGCCTAACATAAAGCGCCAGCTTAGACCCGCTAAGAAAATGACAAAGAAACCTGATGCAGAGACTAGTAAAGAGGTGCCTAAGTCAGGTTGTTTTAGGATGAATAGCACCGGTATTATTAAGATGATAAATGCAACAATAAAATCGATTATTCGTAAGCTAGATTCACGTTGAGAGAAAAACCAGGCAAGCATCATGGGCATGGCAATGCGCATTAATTCTGACGGTTGAATTTTGACAACCCCTAAATTTAACCAGCGTCTTGCCCCGTGGCTAATATCACCAAATAATGCAACGCTAGCTAACAGAAGTATGCCTAACACGTACAAAGGTAAGGCCATTCTTTCCATGTGTTGCGGCTGTACATTAGCGACTAGCCACATGCCGACGATAGCGATGATGATGTTGGTTATTTGTGCATTGACTCTATCAAAGCTTTGACCTGATGCACTATAAAGTACAAATAAGCCTACCAGCAATGTAAATAAAATGCAGCTCAATAATATGGAATCAATATGGCTAAATATTCTTTGGAAAACTTGATTAATCATGGGCAGCTACCTCAGTAATATTTCTTTCTGTGCCTTTAGGGACTTCTTTTTTAGCTGTCGTTTTAGGGGGTTCTTTCCCTAGTAAATAGTAATCCATTAGTTGGCGCACAATTGGCCCTGCAGCTGACCCTCCATGCCCACCATTCTCTACAATGGCTGCGATTGCGATTTGAGGGTTTTCAGCTGGTGCGTAGGCAATAAACAATGCATGATCTCTGTGGCGCTCTTGAATATTTTTTTCATCATACCTTTCATTTTGTTTAATACCAATGACTTGGGCTGTACCCGTTTTTGCAGCAATACTGTAGCCAGCATTTCTGCCTATTCTAGCCGCAGTGCCGCCAGGTAAAGTAACGTCTATCATGCCTTGTTGGACAATTTCTAGACTATTTTTATCTAATGTGATTATTTCATTTACGATGGGTTTTGTTGGGACAGATTTCCCTGTTTTTACCTCTGTAATCGCATTGACCAAACGCGGTCGCATGGCCTTGCCTTTATTCGCTAAGACGGCTGTGGCATAAGCAAGCTGCAAAGGTGTTACTAATGTATAGCCCTGACCAATCCCTACAATAACAGTTTCGCCCTTATACCATGGCTGATTGAATCGGCGGCGCTTCCAGTCTGGCGTAGGCAATAGCCCTCCATTCTCGCCTCTAATATCGATACCGCTTTTTTTGCCGAAACCAAAGTGGCGTACAAAGTTAGATAATTTTTCTATCCCTAAGTCCATAGCCAAACCATAGAAAAAGGTGTCGCAAGAGATGGTGATGGCACGCTGCATGTCAACAATGCCGTGACCTGCTACTTTCCAATCTCGATAGCGATGTGTGCTGTTAGGTAATGAAAAGTAGCCAGGGTCTCTAATCCTAAATGGAGGCATACGCTTTCCCATTTCTAAGCCAGCTAAAGCAACAAATGGTTTAAATGTAGAGCCTGGTGGATACACGCCTCTCAATGGGCGGTTAATAAGTGGTCTGTCGACTGATTCATTTAATAAGCGCCAATTTTTTGTATCTATGCCACCAACAAAAAGATTGGGATCGAAAGTTGGCATGCTGACTAGTGAGAGGACTTCTCCTGTTTTCGGTTGAATGGCCACTAGCGCGCCACGTCGTTCGCCGAAGGCATTTTCAGCTATCTCTTGTAGTTTCAAATCGATGGATAACGTTAAGTTGTTGCCTGACACTGGTGGTGTGCTTGAGAGTATACGTACTGCCTTGCCATCAGCATTAATCTCTACTTGCTGGAAGCCAGTAGTGCCATGTAATTCTTTTTCATAAGATTGTTCAATACCACTTTTACCAATGTGGTCCGTCCCTTTGTAGTTGGAAAGTGCATCAGCCTTCTTAAGTCTAACTAAGTCTTTATCGTTAATTCTGCCTATATAACCAGCAATATGCACCCCTAGTTTCCCATTTGGGTAATGTCGATACAATCTAGACTTAATATCTACACCCGGGAACCTGAAGCGGTTGGCCGCAAATTTAGCGGCTTCCACTTCATTTAAGTGTGTACGTATTGGGATAGACTCAAATGCATGGCTACGCGCCTTTAACTTTCTAAAGCGCTTTAAATCATTGCTAGAAATCTCTACTAGTTTACCAACCTCAGCAATTGTTTGGTCAAAACTCTCAATTTTTGCGGGCGTTATTTCCAAGGTGTAAACAAAAAAATTGTGCGCAATAGTGACACCGTTTCTATCTGTAATCAAGCCGCGATTAGGGGCGATTGGGGTAACTGAAATTCGATTGTTTTCTGCCAGTGTATGGTAATGATCAAAATGTACGATTTGCAAAAAATAGAAACGAAAGGCAAGGATGCTAAAACCAATGAGTACAATAATACCTAATACGATTAGGCGTAGTTTGAAGTTGTGTAGTTCATTTTGGTAATTTTTTAATTCGGTGTGGTGACGCATGAGGTTTTAATTTTCTTTGTGTGTTTTCGGCCGTGCAATTGAGCCAAAAACCAATCTCATGAGTTGCCATAAAACGATGCTAGTAATCGCTGGCCAAAAATAATGCCAGCCAGGCGCATCATTGCCAGCAAATAGTTTCAGAACTAAAATGGCTACTCGAGCGAACACTAATAAGCCTAAGACATAAGAGATGGTTTGCATCACGCTAAATAGCACTAATCTGCGTTGAAAGCTTAATGCAATGTATGCTGTGAGTGTAAAAGCAAGCGCATGTTGGCCTAGCAAGCTTCCTGTTGCTAAGTCAACTAGCAGCCCAACTAACCAAGCAGTACCCACATTGCAGAGATAAGGTGCACGGAGTAGCCAATAAAGTAAGACAACCAACATAAAGTCAGGACGAAGAATAATACCTTGACCTGTCCAAGGGAATAGTTGGCAGAGCAAGGCAATAAATAAGCTTGAATAAACTAATGGCAGGCTAGGGATTTGCATTCGGTTTCTTGGCTCCTTTCCCTTGGTTTTCTTCTGTTTCGGCCGTTAATCTACTGATATCAGCTTCTATTGCATCGGGCAACTCTAGAATTAGCAGTTGTAAATGGTGGCTTACTTCTGCAGTTGGTGTGCTAATTATCTTTGCAAAAGGTGATGATGGATTCTGTTCAATTTTAGTCACCGTTGCGACTGCCAGCCCAGATGGGTATATGCCATCTATACCTGAAGTGACTAATTTGTCACCAATTTTAATGTCTACATTGGTCGGCAGGTATGGGATGTCGAGTGTATTACCACTTTGTCCAAACGCTATTGCACGTAGCTGGTTGCGCTCAACTTGAATTGGAATCGATAAGTTTTTATCTGTAATCAGCGTGACTTCACTGCTAAAGGGGTAAACGCGAGTCACTTGCCCAATAACGCCACTCGAATCAACAACAGCTTGCCCCGCGTTGATGTTGTGCTGACTGCCTCGATTGACAATGACAACATTTCTAAACGGGTCTCTGCCAGTGTGTGATATGTCGCCAAGAATAGCCCTAGGGTGGATAGGGATATCTCCACCAAGCAAGCTACGTAAATGTTCATTTTCCGCTTGGAGTGTGTTTAGGCGCTGGAGTTTAACTTGGTTTTCAAACGCCTGTTGCTTAAGCATATAGTTTTCTTGTACTAATTGATTGTGTACAGAGAAATATTTTTTTGTATCACGTATGAACTCGCTAGGAATGTTAGCCATTCTTTCTACAGGGTGTAGCACCCCAATAAAAGCTTGCCGTATTTGTGACAGGTAGTTTATTTGCGAATCTACAGCCATGATGATGATCGACAGGGCACAAAAAAATACCATGCGAGAAAAAGGGCTGGCACCGCGGACGAAAAAAGCAGGTGTTTGTTGAGGCTCTAGCTTCTGATGAACACCTTTAAGCATGCTGACATAGGAAAGGTAACTGGCTGCAACTACTCATTGGTGAAGACGCTACCTAATTTATCCATTTCTTCTAACGCACGACCACACCCTCTTGCTACACAAGTTAGCGGATCTTCAGCAAGAATGACTGGCAGACCGGTTTCTTCCATTAGCAACCGATCTAAATCACGCAACAATGCACCCCCACCTGTAATGACCATGCCTTTCTCAGCAATATCTGCACCCAGCTCAGGAGGGGTTTGTTCTAAAGCAGATTTTACAGCGCCGACAATTGAGTTCAGAGGTTCCGTTAGCGCCTCTAATATTTCATTACTAGAAATGGTAAATTTGCGTGGCAAGCCTTCGGCAAGGTTGCGGCCAGTGACTTCCATTTCTAATACTTCTGAACCAGGAAAGGCGGACCCAATTTTTTTCTTAATTGCTTCGGCGGTTGGCTCAGAAATTTGCATGCCGTAATTGCGACGAATATAGTCAATAATTGCTTGGTCAAACTTATCGCCACCAACACGCTCAGATTTAGCGTAAACGATGCCGCCAAGTGAAATAACCCCCACTTCTGTTGTGCCACCACCGATATCAACAACCATAGAGCCAGTCGCTTCAGCAACTGGCATTTCTGCACCAATGGCTGCAGCCATTGGCTCTTCGATGAGAAATACTTGTTTTGCACCAGCACGCTCAGCAGATTCTTTAATTGCGCGACGTTCAACTTGTGTGGAACCTACAGGCACGCAAATAATGATGCGTGGGCTAGGGGAGAACCAGCGAGAGTCATGGGCTTTGCGGATAAAGAATTTGAGCATTTGCTCAGTGACAGTAAAGTCAGCAATGACGCCATCCTTCATCGGGCGGATGGCTTGAATGTTGGCGGGCGCTCTTCCAAGCATCCCTTTTGCTTCTGCCCCCACTGCTAACAACACTTTTTTCCCGTTCGGGCCTTCTAAGCGAATGGCAACGACTGATGGTTCATCTAGAACAATGCCCCGACCTCGAGAATAAATTAATGTGTTTGCTGTACCTAAATCAATTGCTAAATCATTAGAAAAATAGCTGCTTAACGAACCGAACATATGTTTTTTCCTGTGCTGTATGTAACAAGCTTACCTAATGCGTGCGCAACAAGTAAGGAGTGCTTTAAAATCAAGGTATAATACCGTATATTCCGATTAAAATTAAGTCGGAACTGCAGTTTATTACACTAAAACTTAAAAACAGAAGATTAGAACCGTGTTATGGCACTAAACATCCCCGATATTAAGCGTATTGCACACCTCGCGCGAATCGAAATTAACGACTCAGAAGCTGAAAAAACACTAGACAAGCTTTCAGGTATTTTGTCTTTGATAGAACAAATGCAAGCGGTAGAAACGGCAGATATAACACCGATGTCGCACTCACAAGATGTGGTGCAGCGTTTAAGAGAGGATGCCGTCACCGCAATCAATCAGCGTGACACCTTTCAACAAAACGCTCCAGCCGTTGATGGTGGGTTGTATTTGGTGCCAAAAGTAATTGAATAGGCTAAAAAACTTACAGATAAACCATGATTAACCAAAGCCTTAAAAATTTAAGTCAAATGCTGGCTAAAAAAGAGTTATCTAGCGTTGAAATAACGCAAACTTTTCTAGATCGCATACACCAGCATAACTCTCAAATTAATGCTTACATCACATTAGATGAAGAGAAAACATTGGCGCAAGCCAAAGCAGCCGATGCTGTTATTGCAGCGGGCAATGCCACGGCGTTAACAGGTATACCTTTTGCGCAAAAAGATATTTTTTGCGCAAAAGGCTGGAAAACAACCTGCGGTTCTAAAATGTTGGCTGATTTTGTAGCCCCTTATGATGCGCACGTTATTTCACAATTTAATGCGGTTGGCGCAGTCAATTTAGGCAAAACCAACATGGATGAATTTGCGATGGGGTCATCTAATGAAACAAGTTATTTTGGCAGCGTCAAAAACCCATGGGATGTTAACCGTGTGCCAGGAGGTAGTAGTGGTGGTTCAGCAGCGGCCATGGCAGCGAGGTTGTGTGCGGCGGCAACTGGCACAGACACAGGTGGTTCGATTCGTCAGCCTGCAGCATTATGCGGCTTCACCGGGCTGAAACCAACATACGGTCTAGTTTCACGCTATGGCATGATCGCTTTTGCTTCCAGCTTGGATCAAGCTGGGCCAATGGCAAAATCAGCTGAAGATTGCGCCATGATGATGAATGTCATGGCTGGCTTTGATGAGCGGGACTCTACAAGCGTTAATCATCCTAAAGAAGACTACACAAGCAAGCTTAACCAGCCATTGGCTGGTTTAAAAGTCGGGTTGCCAAAAGAGTATTTTGCCAATGGGTTAGACGCGGGCGTTGCTAAAGTCGTTGAGGAAGCCATTGCACAATATAAAAAGTTAGGCGCAGAATTTATTGATATCTCATTACCAAACGCCAACTTATCTATCCCCGTTTATTATGTGCTTGCGCCTGCGGAAGCTTCTAGCAACCTCTCCCGTTACGATGGTGTACGTTATGGACACCGTGCGGCTGAATATGATGACTTGATGGAAATGTACATGAAGAGCCGTGCAGAAGGATTTGGTGCGGAAGTGAAACGCCGTATTTTGATTGGTACTTATGTGTTGAGCGCCGGTTATTATGATGCTTATTATCTCAAAGCACAGAAAATCCGCCGCCTAATTGCAGAAGATTTCAAAGAGGCTTATAAAAAGTGCGACATTATTATGGGGCCTACTGTCCCGTCTACTGCTTTTAAAATGGGCGAGAAAGCAGATGATCCTGTCGCCATGTATTTGCAAGATATTTACACCATTGCGACTAATTTGGCAGGTCTGCCAGGGATGAGTATCCCCGTAGGGTTTAGTAATGATTTGCCAGTAGGTTTGCAAATTATAGGGAATTATTTTGATGAGGCGCGTATGTTGAATGCAGGCCATGCGTATCAACAAGTGACAGATTGGCATACACAAATGCCTAAAGGAATTGAGTGATGGAGTGGGAAGTTGTCATTGGGCTAGAAACACATGCCCAGCTAAAAACGAAAAGTAAAATTTTTAGCGGTGCTTCAACTGCCTATGGCGCTGAGCCTAATACACAAGCCTGTGAAGTCAGTACTGCTTTGCCAGGTGTGTTGCCTGTGCTCAATAAAGAAGCTGTGGAATGTGCCATTAAGTTTGGTTTAGCGATTGGTGCTGAAATTCCACTGCGCTCAGTATTTTCACGTAAAAATTACTTTTACCCAGATTTGCCAAAAGGTTATCAAATTAGTCAGTTTGAACTGCCTGTTGTCGGTAAAGGGCAAATGACCATTCAGGTACCTGAATCGGAAAAGCAGCCAGCATATGAGAAAGCGATTGACATCACACGTGCACATTTAGAGGAAGATGCAGGTAAGTCTGTGCACGGTGTCGTTGAAGGGATGAGTGGGATTGATTTGAATCGTGCAGGCACGCCGTTGTTAGAAATTGTCACTGAGCCAGACATGCGTTCCGCAGCTGAAGCAGTGGCCTATGCCAAAAAGCTACATGAGTTGGTGCAATGGATCGATATTTGCGATGGCAATATGCAAGAAGGCAGTTTCAGGTGCGATGTTAACGTTTCTGTGCGACCAAAAGGGTCGACAGCGTTAGGGACACGTCGAGAAATTAAAAATTTAAACTCATTCAAGTTTATGCAGCAAGCGATTGCATATGAAACACAATGGCAGATAGAAACGCTAGAAGATGGCGGGACTATCGAGCAATCGACCATTTTGTTTAACCCTGACACGGGCGAGACGCGTGCAATGCGAAGTAAAGAAGAGGCTAACGATTACCGCTACTTTCCAGATCCTGACTTGCTCCCTTTAGAGGTTGCGGAAGCAGATAAAGCAAGAGTGAAAGCACGCCTGCCAGAATTGCCAGAAGCACTGAAGGCGCGCTTTGAGAGTGAGTATGCACTATCGGCTTATGACGCTTTTGCACTTACATCTAGTAGAGATATTGCCAATTATTTTGTTGAAACGATTGAGGCAGGTGGCGATCCAAAACTTGCAGCCAATTGGGTGATGGGTGGCATTTCAGCTAAGCTGAATGCGGAAGATAAAACCATTGCAGACTCCCCTATTCCAGCCAATATACTCGCTCAATTACTGAAGAGAATTTCGGATTCAACTATCTCAAACAATGCTGCGAAACAAGTGTTCGATGAGATGTGGTCAGGGAAGCTAGATGTTGATGCAGTTATTGAAGCTAAAGGTCTGAAACAAGTGTCAGACAGCGGCGCTATTGAAATAATTGTTGATGAAGTGTTAGCCGCAAATGCAGCAATGGTGGAGCAGTTTAAGGCAGGGAAAGAAAAGGCATTTAATGCATTAGTGGGCCAAACCATGAAAGCCTCTAAGGGGAAAGCTAATCCAGCGCAAGTGAGCGCCATATTAAAGGAGAAACTAGCGCGTTAAATTAGGGTAAGTTACACTTCTATTGACTTATCTGCGCTTTTTTCTTTTTAATTGCTAGTTTGTTGGCCGCTATTTCTTTGGTAGCACTTTCTACCTCTCTAGTTGTGCTGACCAGTCCGTCAGAAATATGCTTAGGCACCTTCGTTCCTGCGCGCCTATGTTTAAGGTTTTGAGCTTCATAGAATCTGAGGCGTTTTTGTGCATCAGCACGCCAGATTCTAAGTTCAGCGATCGTTTTATTAGAATATCTAATATCATGCAACTTGCTTTTTCTTGATGCTAATTCTGTGTAGCGGATTTTATCGCTATCGTAGCGCATATTTATTTTCTTGATGACTTGTTTTTTTCCAGCAATCTGCTTTTCTACTTTATCAATCGCTACCATATTTTTTTCTATAGACTTGACTGTATCAGCTGGTGCGGGCTGGCTCTTTTTAGCAAAGCCCAACAATGTTTTATTGTTTTTTTGGAGTTGTAAATTTAGATTCTTATGTTTTTTCTCCAAGCTGGCTAACGCCAGCTCATCAATTTTGATATTTCGCTTGCGTGCAAGATCAATTTCTTCAGTAGAGTTATAAGAGGCTAGGAGTGCATTGTCGTATCTGGTTTGATTGGCTAACGCTTTATCTTCTTTGACTGCAATATTTTTATTCTCTATTTTTTCTACCGTTATGCCGTGCTTGTTAAGTACGCTAGCTTTACTAGCTTTACTAGGCATAGGAGGCCGGTCTCCATATTGCGTCACGCCGTTTTTATCAACCCATTTTATAATTTTTTTGCCTTCAGCATGCGAGTTAATACTCGCTAGTGCGATAACTAAAACCAAAAGTTTAAAAAATAATTTCATTATTTATGTTGCCTCAACACAATATTGTTGTCTGTAATGTTTAATATCATGCAAATGTTGTGCCAAATTTGTGCTTTTTGCAATATAACTTAACAAATTCGTTAAGTTTGCAATGCTAGTAACAGGTATTTTGTTGTTTTTTTCGACTTCTTGCACAGCAGACAGCTCACCTAAGCCTCTTTCTTGTCGGTCTAACGCTATACTAACGCCGCAAGGGATTGCGCCGTTGACCTGGATAAGGTCTACAGATTCTCGTATTGATGTGCCTGCGGAAATAACGTCATCAATGATTAAAACGCTACCTTTTAAGGGAGCACCAACGAGATTGCCGCCCTCACCATGATCTTTAGCTTCTTTACGGTTATAGGCATAAGGCAGGTTGTGGCCTTTTTTAGCAAAGGCGATGGCAATGCTGGCTACTAAAGGAATGCCTTTGTAGGCTGGGCCAAACAACATATCAAATTCTATGCCTGATTTTTCAATGCTATTGGCGTAAAATTCCCCTAGTTTTAATAAGCTATCACCATCGTTAAATAAACCAGCATTAAAAAAATAAGGGCTAATACGGCCAGCTTTGGTTTTAAATTCACCAAATTTGAGCACTTGTTTATTAATACAAAACGCAATAAAGTCTTGAGATA
>JAZGEZ010000099.1:0-18432 GCA_036479055.1 Methylophilaceae bacterium
AGCACCCCGGTCTGCACAGCATTTAAGTTAAGCATGCGCGCAAGCAATAACGGGCCCATTTCTAATACTGTTGTACGGATGGGATGACCTTTTTCGCCAAACACATCCCAAAAAGTTACGGGAGAAGGCTGAGCTGTAAAATCATTGAGCTTAAGCAGTTCAATGCGTTCTTTAACTTTTTTATTTTCACCGGCTGGCTGGCTCATGCCAGATAAATCACCTTTGACATCAGCCATAAATACTGGCACGCCAATTTTAGAAAAACCCTCTGCCAATGTTTGTAACGTGACTGTTTTTCCTGTGCCTGTTGCACCTGCAATCATGCCATGACGGTTGGCCATTTTTGGCAATAAGAAACTACTTTTCTCTAAATTCTTAGCAATTAATATTGGCTCACTCATGAAGTTGACTTTCTGTCGCTTATTCTAAATTATCGATGGTGTTTAAGACGGCTTGCCTTGTCTTTGTAATTTTCGTGCTAATAATTGATTCTATGTTCTCGTCAGTATTAAGGCTTTCCCAATCTTGCTCCCAACTCACATACAAAGCTTGCGCTTCTTTTTCTGCTTCCGGCTTAAGCAGTTTGCTCAAATCTCGCACCATTGTGACATGCTTCCAGCCATCTATTGGATGCCCGCGCGATTTATCATTAGAAAAATGGGCGTAGTTAACAACCGTTTGCAAATCTCCTAAACTTTTAAGCACTTCAAATGAGGCAACACGCATATTTTGATTAATTTCGTTCTGCTGCGCTTGATAACTATTGAAGCTAAACCCAAAAATTGCCGTAAACAAGCTAACGACAGCAACACTATGAAATTTAAGTTGGTTCAGTAACCATGCTTTTGTAGCCTTGTTCAATAAAGACATTTAAAAGTCACCTTCACTTGCCCCTTGCATTAGTTTAATCAGCGCATCTTCAAGCTCTTGAGCCGATTTTTTTGCGCGCTCTGTTGGGTTCTTAATACTTTTTAAATCAAAAGTTGGCCGATCCAAACCTAAATATAGTTTCATTTTGTTATCGGCATCAGGCTTTTCGTAAATAGCTATTCTGCAAGGTGCAAACACCAAGAACTCAGGGTGGTCTAAAATGATTTCAGTCCCCATGGATAAATTACAAAAAGAGTGCACTTCTTTAATCCCTTGTGGGTCTATATCACGTTTTTTCATATTTTCACCAATAGAGAAATTGGCAGGGTTTACAAAATTCATGCCTTCGGAAAGGGATTTAAGACTATCAACAACATCTTCATAGCTAACGCCCTCTTGCACCTCTACTTCATACAACGCGCTATTAGGGTTAATGCCGGGCACTGATGATGTATTTGAGCTTGACTGGGAACCGTCGCACCCAGAGAGAAGAATCATTAGGAAAATAAAATAAAGCTTATACATATTGACCCTTTCTTTGAAACAACTTAATAATTGGATCGCGTTATTTTAAATGCTTCATCTATTGCCTTACGGTCATATCCTGGCGATAGCATGCTAATAAAACCATAGATATACCCACGCATAAAGGTGTCTTTTCTCACGCCTAAATAAGTCGTACTCTGTGGGAATAAATGACTGCAATCAAGTCGCGTCAAACCTGCATCTCGCTTTTCGTCATAGGCCATGTTAGCAATTAAGCCAATGCCCAAGCCTAAGTCTACATACGTTTTAATCACATCAGCATCGATAGCGGTGAGGACAACGTTAGGCATGACGCCTGCATCGTGAAACACTTTGGAAACGATGGTGCTACCCGTAAAGGCAAAATCATATGTAATTAAAGGATAGCTTGCTATATTAGCCAAACTGAGCGGAGCCGCACCTTCTAAGCGATGCCCACTGGGCACGACAACACTACGGTTCCAATCGTAGCATGGCAAGCACAGCAAGCGCTCATCTTGGCTAATGGCCTCTGTCGCTATGCCAATATCAGCTTCACCATTCGCAACTAGCGTTGTCACTTGCGTCGGATTACCTTGGTGAATATTTAATTTCACATGTGGAAAAGTTTGCATAAATTGCTTAACGGCTGAAGGGAGCTTATAGCGTGCTTGTGTATGGGTAGTCGCAATCGTTAGAACACCTGTTTCCACTTTGCTAAACTCATCACCAACACGCTTTATATTTTGCATTTCAAGCATCACTGTCGCGGCAAGCTTAATAATATGCTTGCCTGGCTCAGTAATGCCGGTCAGGCGTTTCCCATTGCGTTGAAAAATCTGCAGATTCAACTCTTCTTCCAACAATTGTATTTGCTTACTGACCCCAGGTTGAGAGGTATGCAACGCTTCGGCGGCTGCAGAAATGCTAAGCCCTTGGCGAGCTACTTCATGAACATATTTAAGTTGGTGTAATTTCATCGCAAGCTGCTATTTGTTCTTTCACCTTTAAAAACACAATTTTTATGCTTTTACACATACTAAGCATTGCTACTATATAAGTAAATAATATACTTAAATAACAAACTAATATTAAATACTTATATCAGATACTGTTATATTACGCGACTAAATTTAAAATGCACTAACTAATACATGGATATTTACCATATTTTTGCTGGCTTTCTCGTTGGCTTTCTGGTCGGCCTAACAGGCGTGGGTGGCGGATCGTTGATGACGCCTATTTTACTAATGTTTTTTAACCAACCTGCTGCCGTCGCGGTCGGTACAGATTTGCTCTACGCAGCGATTACAAAATCTGTTGGTATTTTTGCGCATGGGAAATTAGGGAATATTAACTGGCGCATTGTCGGCTTGCTAGCACTGGGCAGTGTGCCCGCATCCATTATCACAACAGCCTATCTAGGCAACATGGATATGTCTTCTGACAGCGCTGTCGCAACGATTAAGTTTTGGCTAGGCATCGCGCTTATGCTTACTTCGCTTTCTGTCATATTTCGTATTCAGCTTGCAAAGCTGTCTAAAAATGGCCATTGGCTTAATCCAGCATACGCACCGCCACTCACCATTATTCTTGGGGTTTCTTTAGGATTTTTAGTCACGTTAACTTCCGTTGGTGCTGGGGCTTTAGGCGTCACTGCTTTACTGATTTTATACCCCCAAATATCCATCTCAAGAATTATAGGGACTGATATAGCACACGCCGTTCCTTTAACGCTTGTGGCCGGATTGGGGCATGTCAGCCTAGGAACTGTCGATTACACCCTTTTGGGTACACTTTTAATAGGATCGATTCCAGGCATTTGGCTAGGTAGCCACTTAAGCACGAAAGTCGCTGAACAATGGATACGCTTCATCCTTGCAATTATCTTAGTCTACGTCGGGCAGAAACTAGCTTTCCCCGCGTTCAGTGCCATTGTTGGCATTGGTGTTTTATTAGCAATCATCGCTTTTAAAGAAATAAACGGTAGAGAAACTTAAGCAAGCCCTTATTAAACAAGGTGTTTTTAAACAAAGTGTTTTAGATTAAAATAAAGGGCTAACTAATTAGTAAATGATATGTATAAATACGATAAAATTGACCACCAGCTAGTAAGTGAGCGTGTTGCACAATATCGCGACCAAACACGCCGCTATTTAGCTGGCGAGCTATCAGAAGAAGAGTTTCGCCCAATTCGCTTACAAAATGGCCTCTACATTCAGCGCCATGCACCGATGTTACGCATTGCAGTACCTTACGGCATGCTCTCATCCAAACAATTACGCAAGCTTGGTGACATCGCTAAAAAATATGATAAAGACTACGGTCATTTTAGTACGCGTCAGAATCTGCAATTAAACTGGCCAAAACTAGAAGATGTACCCGATATTTTAGAAGAACTTGCCTCCGTTGAAATGCATGCCATTCAAACTTCTGGCAACTGTATTCGCAACATAACGACAGACCAATTTGCCGGTATGGCACCCGACGAAGTGGTTGACCCACGTGCGATGGCCGAAATCATACGCCAATGGAGTACGTTTCACCCTGAATTCGCGCTGCTCCCACGTAAGTTTAAAATTGCCGTATCTGGCACTAAAGAAGACCGTGCCGTAGTCCAGATGCACGATATCGGCCTAGAGTTCTATCAGGATGATAACGACAAACTTGCCATTAAAGTATGGGTGGGCGGCGGTTTGGGCCGTACACCTATCTTAGGTACGGTTATTCGTGAGCATCTGGAGTGGCAGCATGCCCTCACCTATTGTGAGGCGATTGTCCGCACATACAATATTCACGGCCGTCGTGATAATTCCTATAAAGCGCGTATTAAAATATTAGTCAAAGCATTAGGCATAACAGCATTTAAAGAACAGGTCGAATCAGAATGGGCGCATTTGAAAGATGGTCCTAACACGATTGCAGAGACAGAACTTGAGCGTGTATCGCAACACTTTGAACCAATGCCTTACGAAGCGTTAGAAGCACATAACGCAGATTTTGACACCGCCATTGCCAGTAACGCTCCATTTGCAGCATGGGTGAAACGTTGCACCCATGCACACAAACAAGAAGGCTATCGTGCAGTAACCTTATCACTTAAACCACACGGTAAAGCACCAGGTGATGCAACGAGCACACAAATGCATATTATTGCCGACCTTGCCGATACCTATAGCTTTGGTGAGTTGCGTGTTTCTCATGAGCAAAATCTTATTTTGGCAGATGTAGAGCTCGCTGACTTGTTTGAGGTATGGGAAATAGCGCGTGCAAACGGTTTGGCCACACCCAATATCGGCTTATTAACCGATATCATTTGTTGTCCGGGCGGCGACTTCTGCAGCCTGGCTAATGCTAAAAGCATCCCCATCGCCGAAGCGATTCAAATGCAATTTGATGACCTAGACTACTTGCATGATATCGGTGATATTGAACTCAATATTTCAGGTTGCATGAATGCCTGTGGCCACCATCATGTCGGCCATATTGGCATTTTAGGGGTAGATAAAGATAATGAAGAGTGGTACCAAGTATCGATAGGCGGAAAACAAGGTAATGATGCAAGCTTAGGTAAAACAATTGGCCGTGCTTTTGCTGCTGATGAAATGCCTGCTGTCGTTCAAAAATTGATTGAAGTTTATATTAAAGAACGGTCACCTGAAGAACGTTTTATCGATACAGTACGCCGTTTAGGTTTAGACTCGTTCAAAGCACATGTTTATGCTGAGGAGGAAGCCGCATGAGCCAATTAATTATTGAGAATGCCATTGCTACGGATGAATGGACACGTGTTGTCCCGCCTGTCTTAGGTGATGAACCTGTCCGTAGGCAAGCAGGTAAAGTGGTCTTGTTTAAGTTGCATGGTGAAGAGACTTTTACTAACAAACAAATCCAAGCGACAGAAATACCTGCTACAGGTAAGATATTGCTCCCTTTAACCGTTTGGTTAGCCAATAAAGAGGTGTTGTCAGATCGTATGTCAGATGGTGAAGTGGGTATATTACTAACCACACATGAACCAATTGAAAGCTTGATAGAAGCCTTTAATGATCTTAACAGCCTGCCACTCATCGCCGTGTTTGTTGAACGCTTTCCTGATGGCCGAAACTTCACATTAGGCAACCTATTACGCACACGTTATGGCTATCAAAATGAGCTGCGTGCAGTAGGTGACGTGCTACGCGACCAGTTATATTTCTTAAAACGCTCAGGCTTTAACAGCTATGAGATTCGTGAAGATCGCAACGCAGAAGAAGCCATTGCTAGCTTAAGTGACTTTACTGAACCCTACCAAGGTGCAGTAGATGATACCCAGCCTGTTTGGCGTAGAACTGATCGGGGCCAACTATCATGACTATAAGTAAAGTGAGTCGCTAATGTCCTTTGGTGTCAATATATTAAAACCATTGGCGAACAACCCTGCAACTTCGCCAGAACTCACAGATGCATTAACAGCTAGTGTGGAAAAGAAACGTGTGCAGGTAATCGCTTGTTTAAAATCAGCTAGCGAAGCATTTAATGCCATTACGTTTGCGAACAGCTATGGCGCAGAAGATATGGTGTTAACTGATATTATTGTGAAAGAAAAACTGGCTATTGAGATTTTCTCGCTAGACACAGGGCGCTTACCAGCTGAAACCTACACGCTGATGGGTGAAGTAGAAAACCATTACAATACTAAACCTGTCGTATTTTTCCCTAAGCATGAGGCAGTAGAAGGTTATGTACGTACAAAAGGCATTAACGCTTTTTACGAGAGCATAGAACTACGTAAAGCCTGTTGCTTTATGCGTAAGGTAGAACCTTTGCAACGCGCATTATCAGGTAAGCAAGCTTGGGTAACAGGTATGCGAGCTGAGCAAGCAACAACGCGTGCAAGCCTACCTATCCGTGAGTTTGATGCAGGTAATCAGTTAGAAAAGTTTAATCCTCTGAGTGATTGGGCTGAACAAGAAATTTGGGCTTATATCCGCCTGTTTGATGTGCCTTATAACAAGCTGCATGACGCATTTTACCCAAGTATTGGTTGCGCGCCTTGTTCGCGTGCGGTTGCTGCGGGTGAAGATGTTCGTGCAGGGCGCTGGTGGTGGGAAGACCCCAACAGCAAAGAATGTGGACTTCATGTAGAGAAGTAACTATATAAAATAACTTATTGAATATTATGACTAAAAAAACATTATCACATCTGGATTGGCTAGAAGCTGAAGCCATTCACATATTACGTGAAGTGGCTGGCCAATGTAGCAATCCTGTATTGCTATTCTCTGGCGGTAAAGACTCACTGTGTATTGTTCGCCTAGCAGAAAAAGCATTCAGACCGGGTCGCTTCCCCTTCCCTTTAATGCACATTGACACTGGTCACAACTACGAAGAGGTGATTGAGTTTCGTGATCGCCGTACCGCTGATATTGGCGAACGCTTGATTGTGCGTTCATTAGAAGACTCCATGGCGCGCGGTACGATTGTGTTAAAGCACCCTGATGAGCCCCGTAACAAGCATCAATCGGTAACATTGTTGGAAGCGATTGAAGAGCATGGTTTTGATTGCTGCATTGGTGGCGCACGCCGCGATGAGGAAAAAGCTCGAGCTAAAGAACGCATCATGAGCTTCCGTGATGAATTTGGTCAATGGGACCCTAAGAATCAACGGCCTGAGTTATGGAATCTATACAATGCACGCGCCCATAAAGGCGAAAACATTAGAGCCTTTCCCATCTCTAACTGGACAGAGATGGACGTATGGCAATACATTGAACGTGAAAAACTTGAGCTACCTAGCATTTACTACGCCCATGATCGCGATGTCATCATCCGCAATGGCGACATTATTCCTGCCAATGTAAAGCTAGCCAATGGCGAGGTAATTAACAAACCAAAAGCTGGTGAAGAAATTGTTAATAAACAAGTGCGCTTTAGAACAGTCGGTGATATCACTTGCACCGCCCCAGTGTATTCCGATGCAGATACCACAGAAAAAATCGTGATTGAAACAGCAACCACCACCATTACTGAGCGTGGCGCAACACGCTTAGATGATCAGACCTCTGATGCATCGATGGAATTACGCAAGAAAGAGGGTTATTTCTAATGAACAACAAACAAAAAAATACGATGCAAGATAACGATTCTTTATTACGTTTTATGACATGTGGTAGCGTGGATGACGGCAAAAGCACTTTAATTGGCCGTTTGCTGTTTGATACCAAAGCTATTTTGACAGATACGCTTACCAACATTTCAAATACATCAAAAAAACGTGGCATGGAAGCCGTCGATTTATCACTGTTAACGGATGGTTTACAAGCTGAACGTGAACAAGGCATTACCATTGATGTTGCTTATCGCTACTTTAGCACTGGCACACGTAAATACATTATCGCTGACGCACCGGGCCATGAGCAATATACGCGCAATATGGTGACAGCCGCATCTACCGCTAATTTAGCCATTATTTTAATTGATGCCCGCAAAGGTGTACTTACACAAACGCGTCGCCATAGTTATTTAGCCCATTTGGTCGGTATTCCACACGTTATAGTCGCTGTAAACAAAATGGATTTAGCCAGTTATGATCAAGCTACATACGACAAAATTTGCGCTGATTACATGGCGTTTGCAAAAGAGTTAGGCTTGGCTAGCGCAAGAGATATTCGCTTTATACCAATATCTGCACTCAACGGCGACATGCTAGTCGACCGTTTAGATAGCATGCCGTGGTACACAGGGGAAACTTTACTAGAAATGCTAGAAAAGGCGCCTGCTGCACATACCGAACAAGCAGAAGAGTTTCGCTTTCCTGTACAGTTTGTTTGCCGTCCACATGCTAGTGCAAACCCTGACTTACATGACTTCCGTGGCTTTATGGGTCGTATTGAATCTGGTGAAATTGCAGTTGGTGATGCGGTGACAGTATTGCCCAATGGCTATCAATCTAAAGTTAAAGCCATTCAAATTGGCGATGCACAATTACAAACAGCACAAACTGAGCAAAGCGTGACTTTGTTATTAGAAGATGAAATTGACACTTCACGTGGCGACATGATTGTAAAAAGCAGTGAAGCACCAACGCCCGTTAAACAAATCGATGCATTTGTTTGCTGGCTAGGCGAAACGCCCCTCTCCTCTGCACGCACCTATATTGTGCGTCACACCTCTCGCGAATCTAAAGCTAAAGTTGGTGCGATACAATACAAAATAGACGTGAACACGCTTGAAGAGCAAGCAGCAACTGACTTAAAAATGAACGATATTGCACGTTTAAGCTTCAAATTAGCGCAACCACTCATGGTCGATAGCTATAAAACAAACCGTGCTACTGGTGCTTTTATCATCATTGATGAATCCACTAACAACACGGTTGGTGCTGGCATGATTGTCTAACCTAAATGATTGTACAAAACAGAAAATAGATTAAAATTAACTTTAAGATTTAAATACTAAGATTTAGAAACTAAGATTTAGAAACTAAGATTTAAAAGAAGGAACGAAAATGACCTATGTCGTAACCGAAAGCTGTATCCAATGTAAATACACAGACTGTGTAGATGTATGCCCAGTCGATTGTTTTGTCGAGGGGCCAAATTTCTTAGCCATAGATCCAGATGAGTGTATTGATTGCACACTATGCGTTGCAGAGTGCCCTGTTGAAGCTATTTTTGCGGAAGATGATGTACCAGAAGGTCAACAACAATTTATCGAGTTAAATGCGCGCTTATCACAAGTGTGGCCTATTATCACCGCTCGTAAAGAGCCACTAGAAGATGCAGATGCAATGAGCAACGTCCCCAATAAGCTGGAATTACTCATAGAATAACGCTTGCAATGTACAAATAGAAAAAGAGGCTCTTTATAAGCCTCTTTTTCTATTTAAATCCAACCCAGCTAAAAGTTATGTGTATATTGCAAACTTAATATATCGACACTACCTTCGAAATCACCCGTAATACGACCATTGCTAGTCGCCAACTGGTTATCATCAATTTCTGCGTCACTTATAAATAAATGCGTATAACCAATATCAAACGTAGATGCAGGGCTAGCAATATAACTTGCGCCTAATGCCACCCATTTTCTATCATTGCCAGGAATGCGTGCTGTACGAAATTCATCTTTAATGGCTTCTTGGTCATAAGCAGCACCTGCTCTCAACTTAACTTTATCACTGTAATGGTAGCTCGCACCTACTGAATAGCGCATCGTGTTTTCCCAATTTTCTGGCGTGAGCGCTAATAGTGCACCTGAATCTCGCACTATCCTAAGCTCCTTAAATCGACTCCATCTGGTCAATGTTGCATCCGCCATTACATCCCATTTATTATTAACACGGCTAAACAAGCTTACAGAAAAACTTTCTGGCAAATCAATAGCGGCTTTGACATCTTCACTTGTTGACGGAAATGGTGCAGGTAGTGTTATCTTAGCTTTTCCTTCTAATCGTTGCTTCACTTTAGATCGATAAGCTACACCAATTCGCGTATCTTGTGTTGCTTGATAGATAGCGCCCAAATTAAAACCAAAACCCCAATCATCGCCTTTTACCTTTACTGAACTTTCAGCAAAGGGCCCAAAGTTTAATGATCGCGTTAATGTCGCTTCTGCCCGCATGGCTGACACACCAAAACCAAGTGATAAACGCTCATTCACTTTAAAAGCAATTGAAGGATTGATATTAATTGTTTTTACTTCTGATTTATTTGCCTGGAAACGTCCTAGCCATTCGTCATCATATTCAGTTTTGAGGCCAAATGGTGCATTTACACCAACACCTATTTTGACTGATGGACTTATCTCCGTCATCAAGTAAAAGTTTGGCACAAAAGCCAAGTCTCCGGCATTTGGTCCTTCGTCTCCTAATGGTCTACCAGCACCAGCAATTGACCCGTCATCTTTAAATTCTGCATTAGGCTTAATTAAATGCAATGCACTTACCGCTTGTGTGCCATCAATATAAGTCATGCCTGCAGGATTAAAAAATATGGTGCTGGCATCTTCTGCTGTTGCTGCAGCACCTGCAAAAGCATTGCCCATACCGCTGGCACTCTGCTCAATTAAAGCAAAACCTGCTGCCTGCGCACTAGATGCAGTTACTAAAGCAATGCTCAATACGATTTTTTTTATATGATTACTTTTTTGCATGAAATGATGCCCCTTATTAATTTAACTTTATAACTTGTTATCAAGCAATTATTCTTAATGTGCAGCCTAAACTACAAACCTGTTAAAAGCGTACTTTGTTTTATATTGTTAGTACAGCATTAAGTATTAAAATTAAGGGTTATTGGCTCAACAATTAATAAAATGGGAAATATACGACAGCAAGTTGATTTATACTGACCCAACAATGCCAACCCAACATTAGAAAAATTATGGACCCAATTTCAAGCATCGCACTTGCTAGCGGCCTCAGCTGGGCAAGTGGATTTAGGCTTTATGCCACCGTCTTTATCATTGGCTTAATTGGTAAGTACAATTTTATTTCATTGCCTGATGGCTTGGATATACTGACTAATCCGATTGTAATTGGTGTCGCTGGTATATTAATGCTTATTGAGTTTTTGGCTGACAAAGTTCCTTATATTGACAGCACATGGGATAGTATTCAGACATTTATCCGTATTCCAGCAGGCGCGTTGCTCGCAATGGGTGCTATTAACAGCAGCGACCCTATGATTGCTACTTTAGCCGCCTTACTTGGTGGCTCACTGACGGGGGTGACACACGCCACTAAAGCGGGCAGCCGTGCGTTAATTAACACCTCACCTGAGCCAGTCAGCAATATTACAACCTCTTTCGCAGAAGACGGCCTGTTCCTCACTGGAGGCTGGTTGGCACTGATGCACCCTTTTGTCTTTATCGGTTTTTTACTATTGATTATTTTAGTGATGATATGGATGTTACCTAAAGTCTGGCGCGGCGTTCGTTCAATATTTTCTGTGCTCGAAAAACCATCTGAAACTAGCCAAGAATCAAGTGAAGAGTAAATTATCGGTTTCAATATGCGATAATAGCGCCCTACATTTACTTTAAAAAACAACTATCGCATTATGATTACAACACTGATTATGATTGCAAGCATTCTATTTTTAGCTTTGCAATTAGAAGACAAATTCAAAATCCCTTCACCACTGGGTCTAATCGCGCTTTCATTTATAGCGCATTACGCTTTCCAGCAAGCCCCCATTATGACTGGCGATGCTAAAAGCTTTGCCACATTAGTCATCTTTTTACTGCCAGTGTTGCTTATTTCTGACTCATTAGAGCTCAAATTACGTGATTTAAAAACCCATGGTTTAAGCTTATTGTATTTATCTATTGTCGCTGTGTCGCTGTCCATCCTAACGGCATTAGGCATTTCTGACTGGCTGTTTGCAGATAAGCAATTAAGTGCAGCAGCCGTTATTATGTTATTTGCCATGGTGTTAGCAACAGACCCAGTATCGGTTGTCAGTATTTTTTCTAAGTTTGAACTGCCACATCAGTTAAAGATGTTAGCGGAAGGTGAAAGCTTATTCAATGATGCAACTGCATTGATTGTATTTGTATTTATTGGTCTATTTGCGCTCAATGGCGGTGCTATTACGCCAGCTTATGTTGCTGAAGTCAGCGTAGCTGTGATTGTTGGCTCCGTATTAATTGGTGTAGGGATAGGCTTTGTTGGCCTACTGTTTATGAAAACCACACATAATCGTATAGCCGAAATGATGATACTTATCCTTGCGGGTTATGGTGCTTTTGAGCTGGCTGAGCACTTCTATGTGTTGCTCAATCTATTTGGTGGTCATTCACATATGCATCTATCTGGCATATTAGCCACTATTTTTGCGACCATCACTGTGAATCACATGATGAATAAACATATTGAAAGCGAAAGTGAGCAAATTACTGATGATGAGATCACGCTAAAAAATGAAGCGTTAAAACGCAACACCTCAGCTGGCATCATTGGCACGATTCTTAAACGTGTTAAAGCCACGTTAGAAGAACGCGAACGCCACTTACGAACGAAAGAAGATATCCAGCTACTTGCGATGGTGGCTAATACGATTCTCTTTATTGCGATGGCAGAAATGATTGATTTAGACCTGCTATGGAAGTATCGATTAGAGATTCTTTTTATGTTTATTGCGACCACTGCTATACGCGCTGCGATGATGACTATTTTTGCATGGATTACCAATAGAACGCAGAAAATGGTAGATGTCAATCGACGCTGGACGACGGTACTTTCTTTTGCTGGAATTAAAGGTGGCTTATCGATTGTCATGTTAACCATGATTCCAACTTCTTTTGAACATTTAGAAATGTTTAAAGCAATTGTGATTGGCGTGATTATGCTTTCAACATTCATCTATGCTGCTGTGCTAATTGCTTATATCAACCGCCATCAAGCAATATTCTTACTCGAAAAAGAGGCAGAAAACCATTAAGGTTTAAGTGTTAATGGCTTTCTGGTGCAGTGCGCCAAAGCGTTGTAGTTGTCATCACCAGTAGACCTAATAGAACATATGCCAGCATAGCGATAGCTAAACCAGATGGGGCATACCAAACAAATGGTACGACAATCCCTGCTGATACAGTTGAAAGTAACATTTGCATAAATGCTTGCCCTGAAGCTGCCGCACCACGTATTTTAGGGTGTCTATTAAGTGCTGCCAGTGACAAAATAGGCACACACAGCGCCATCCCAATGTTAAACAAAGCAACCGGCAGAATGTTAGCCATCAGGCTTACAGGCTGGGTATAGCAAACGATTAGGTTCACGAGTGCAATCACCACCATCCAAACATAAGCCAATTTCACAACTTTTTGCGAGGACAGCTTACCTGCTGCGCGCTTAGCTAAATAAGAACCAAGAACCATCCCGATCACGGTTGGAATGAATAAATAGCCATATTGTGTTGCTGACAAACCCAAGTGCTTACCCAAGAACACAGGGCTTGCGAGCACATAGATAAAGAAACCTGAAAAATTAGCGCCTATGGCCACTATTAACTTAGCATATTCATGGTCACTAAAAAGTGTTTTGTAGCTATTAATGACATTCCCTACCGATAGTTTCATGCGCTTCTCTGGCGGCATCGTTTCGGGCAAAAACTTCACCGCTGCCCATAAGCTCACAGAGGCATATATGGCTAGGAAGATAAAAATCGCTTGCCAATGAATACCGAGCAACACGCCCCCAATAATCGGTGCAACGGCCGGTGCTATTCCGAATAGCATCTGTACTGTCGCCATCACGCGCTGTGCTTGCGGGCCTTCAAACAAGTCACGCACCATCGCACGTGCAACAGTGTTCCCCGCACCGCCACTTGCGCCTTGTATGGCTCTGAAGAACCATAAAGTTTCCACATTTGGGGCGAATGCACAACCAATGCTAGCCAATACAAAGATAGTCAAGCCCCACTTAATCGTCGTAATACGACCTATCGCATCTGATATTGCACCATGCCATAAAGTCATTGCCGCATACGGCAGCAAGTAAAAAGTTAGACTTTGCTGAACCTGAACATCTGTTGCATCCAATTCTGCTGCCATTATATGAAATGCTGGTAGATAAGTATCAATGGCAAATGGCGCTAAAGCAGCCAAAGCTGCTAAGGCATAAACAAGAAAAATAGAATGTGGTTTCAACTTATATACTTTTATATATCAATAATTTAAAGTTACTAGCTAATGTTAAACATTAAAAAAGGCGCATCTGATGCGCCTTTGATTATACCGTTTAAATGCTAAGGTACTCCGTGGTAATCTTCAATCCGCTCTTTATCCCCTTCAGCGTACTTTTTAGAGTTTGCATTCGTTCTAAAAATAATCGGTTTTTCAGCTAGTACCGGGTTCTGGGAGTCTTCAATTGCTTGTTCAATCAAGTGGTGATTAGGTGAAAGTGAACAAACTGGATCAGCACTCTCTGCATCACCAGATAGTAAAAATGCTTGGCAGCGACAGCCACCCAAGTCATTTTCTTTCTCAGCGCAGCTGCGGCAAGGCTCTTTCATCCAATCATCACCGCGGTATTTATTAAAAGCTGGTGATTCTTTCCAAGCATACTCAAGCCCATGCTCACGTATGTTAGGGAACTCAATATTAGGTAGCACACGTGCTGAGTGACACGGCAATACATCGCCACTAGCAGTCACGATCATAAATACTTCACCCCAGCCATTCATGCATTTTTTAGGGCGGTCGTTAAAGTAATCTGGCACAACAAAGAAAATCTTCATTTTACTGCCAGACTTTTCTCTATATTCGTTCGTCACTCTCTCCGCTTCTTCCACTTGTTCTTTTAGTGGCATTAACTGATTACGATTGACTAGAGACCAGCCATAATACTGCGTATTGGCCAACTCGATATAATCAGCACCTAAGGCTTCTGCCATTTCTAAAATTTCTTTAAGGTGCTCTATATTATAGCGGTGAATAACGACATTAAGCACCATTGGGTAACCATGATGTTTAATCATCGCCCCTACTCTTTGCTTAAGCTTAAAGGTTTTAGTGTTGGTAATGAAATTATTAATCTCTTCCGAAATGTCATGCATCGAGAGCTGAATATGATCTAAACCGCCATCTTTAAATGCCTGAATACGTTTCTCCGTTAAGCCAACACCAGAGGTTAATAAGTTACTGTAATACCCAAGTTTTGTCGCTTCGGCCACAATATCTTCAATATCATCACGCAGCAATGGTTCGCCACCTGAGATACCGAGCTGTATCGCCCCTAGTTTTCTTGCATCACGTAATGCTTGTACCCATTGCTCCGTACTAAGCTCATTTTGCGTATGCTTATCAAAATCAGTTGGATTGAAACAAAAAGCACATTGTAACGGGCAACGATAAGTAACCTCTGCCAACAGCCACAATGGCTGTGTTTGCGTAACATTAGCTGCCACGCCATTGTTTTTAGCTTGTACAGATTGTTGTACTACTGACTCACCTAATGAATTTTGTGTCATCTATTACTCCTTAGCGCCTAGTCTATTTTTCTTAACCAAGCTTTACCCACAGCCATATCAAACATACCCATAATGTCTGCTTCAATATTATCAGCATCAGGGAATGCCGCTTTTAATTCTTGAACAATATCACCAACTGTTGCTTTGCCATTCACGCGCTTCATCACCTCACCTGCACCGCCATGTAGCTTTACCATGCCTTCTGGGAATAGAATCACATAGCTATCTTGTGCCTCTTCCCATTGAAAGCGATGGTGTAAAGCAATGTCGTAAATATCTGAGTGTTGGATGTCGTTTTCCATAGTCTTAATTTCTACTTAAAGTTAATCACTGGTTGACGCGTGTATTCACGTCCTTCTGTTGTTATCTCTGTTGATGCCAGCATAATAGAATCGGCAAGCACCCAAAGTACATTCAGCTTAAATTGTAAAATATCTAATGCTTTCATTTGCATTTCACGTGAGGTACTAAAATAATCTAACGTGACTCCCAAGCCCTGTTCAACATCACGTCGCGCTTCTGTCAGGCGTTTTTTAAAGTAGACTAAACCACTTTCATCAATCCATGGGTACATGGTCGGCCATGAGCTAATACGTTGCTGGTGAATATGTGGTGCAAATAATTCCGTCAAACTAGAGCACACTGATTCTTGCCACGAGCGCTGCTTCGCAAAATTTACATAAGCATCAACAGCAAATTTAACCCCTGGGCTCACCATTTCTAGGCTCACAATTTGTTCGCGCGTTAAACCAACCGCTTTACCTAATTGAATCCAAGCTTCTATGCCGCCCATGGCATCACCAATCCCATCATGATCAGTAATACGCACCACCCACTGCTTGCGCACTTCCACGTCATCACAATTAGAAAGAATCGCACCATCTTTCATGGGGATAGAAATCTGATAGTAAAAACGATTAGCGACCCAGCTTTGTAACTGTTCTTTACTCAACTTGCCTTCATACATCATCACATGGAACGGATGATAAATATGATAGCCCTTACCTTTCTCACGCAGTTTGTCTTCAAACTCTGTGCGTGACCAAGGTGCTAAATTATTTTGTTCTTTGCTCATCATACTTCCTACAGAGTAATATCCATGCCATCATAAGCAAGTTCAATTCCTGCCGTGTTCAAGGTGGCACGTTGTGATGATTCTTCATTGAGAATCGGGTTGGTATTATTAATATGAATCAATATCTTGCGTGGTTTTTCCATCGCGTTCAAGATGCTCATAATGCCGCCTTCACTTGACTGATCTAAGTGCCCCATTTCGCTGGCCCGCTTATCACTGATTCCTTCTTTCGACATTTCGTCATCCGTCCAAACAGTACCATCAATTAAGATGCAATCGGCGTTGCGCATGTATTCCAACACATGCGGCTCGGCTTCACCCAAACCAGGTGCATAGAACAAACTCTTACCTGAACGAGTGTCTTTAATATGCATGCCAATATTATCACCAGGCACGGTGTTACCTCGGTGCGGTGAGTATGGCGGTGCTTCACTCAATAATGGCACGGCGGTGAACTCAATGCCTTCTGCAGATGGAATAGTGAACGTCGATTGATCTGTCGCAATTTCATGATGGTTAATGCCGCGGAAATGCCCCAAAATATTGAATACAGGGAATCCGGTTGTCAAATCACCTTTAACCGCATCAGTACAATAAATATCCCATGGTTTATTGTGTTCACGCAGCGTTAATAAGCCCGTAACATGATCGATTTGCGCATCCGTAATGACGATGGCTGAAATAGCTGTATCGCGGACTTGGCGAGCAGGTTGCATCGCAGGAAAGCTATCTAATTGTTTCTTAATGTCTGGAGACGCATTGAATAATATCCAGTCGGTTCCATTGGCACTAACAGCAATCGAAGATTGGGTGCGCGGTGTTGCTTTGATGGTGCCAGCGCGAACGCCTTTACAGTTTTCGCAATTACAGTTCCACTGTGGAAATCCGCCACCAGCACCTGAGCCTAATACGTGTATATGCATGAGATTCTTTGATTAATTAATAAAACTAAATTTTACGCTGTTTTGCGCATAATGACGTGAAAAAAGGCCATCAATTTTGACAGCCTTTCCAAAGAACAAATTACTTATTCATTACGTACATGGTAACTTCAAAACCAAAACGCATTTCTGTCGCTGCTGGTGTTGTCCACATAATCGTTCTCCTCATTTGTTAATTAAACTAGCGCATCAAAATGATGTGCTAGTAAGAGCTCTATCTTACGCATAGGTTTCAAATATTACCTGCAAGCTACTATGATATATACCTAGTGATTTTCATGATGCCGACACATCATAGATGATCACTTAAATAGAGATCACTTAAGACGACGTTTGCGAACGGCGGCAGCCAAGCCTTCAAGCAAGGTAACCGTTTCACCCCAGCCTAAACAAGCATCGGTGATCGATTTCCCATATTCAAGCTCACGCCCAGGCACATACGACTGCCTGCCAGCATTAAGATGTGATTCCACCATCACGCCTGCAATCCGCTTATCACCTGCTGAAATTTGCCCCGCAATATCTTTTGCCACATTGATTTGTTGCTCATACTGTTTTTGACTGTTCGCATGACTACAATCGACCATCAAGACTTGTGGCAATCCCGCACCCGCCAACTGGTCACCAACAGCATCAATATACTGTTTTTCGTAATTGGGTGTTTTCCCACCACGCAAAATCACATGGCAGTCTTCATTACCCTTGGTCACGATAATGGCAGATTCACCCTCTTTGGTTACCGACAAGAAGCGATGTGGACTGCTAGCAGTCTTAATTGCGTCTAAAGCAATATGTACACTACCATCAGTACCGTTTTTGAAGCCCACAGGGCAAGACAAACCAGAGGCCAACTCACGATGAACCTGCGATTCTGTTGTACGTGCCCCTATGGCACCCCAGCTGACTAAGTCAGCTGTATATTGCGGTGTAATCGTATCCAAAAACTCCATCGCGGCTGGCATACCCAGCTCATTCACGTCTAGTAGGAATTTACGTGCTTCTGCTAAGCCTTCATTGATGTCGTAGCTACCATCAAGCTGCGGGTCATTAATCAACCCTTTCCAGCCAACCGTTGTTCTGGGTTTTTCAA
>JAZGEZ010000100.1:0-4840 GCA_036479055.1 Methylophilaceae bacterium
GCGTGGTTACACAGCATGGGATCCTACCAGCCCTGCATACATCATGCACACAGACAATGGCGCAACACTTTGTATTCCTTGTATCTTTATCTCATGGTCAGGCGAAGCGCTTGATATGAAAGTGCCATTGCTACGCTCAAATTCAGCGATGGATGAAGCAGCGCAAAAAGTCCTTAGACTAATGGGCGAGAAGAAAATAACAACACTTAATTCAAGTTGTGGTGCAGAGCAAGAGTACTTCTTAGTTGATTCAAATTTTTATAACTTACGTCCAGATTTAGTATTGGCAGGTCGTACATTATTCGGCGCATCAGCGGCTAAAGGTCAAGAGTTTGATGATCATTACTTTGGTGCTATTCCACCACGTGTTCAAAGCTTTATGCAAGACACAGAAGAGCAATTATACAAGCTTGGCATTCCTGCAAAGACACGTCACAATGAAGTGGCACCAGGTCAATTTGAAATTGCACCTTATTATGAAGCAGCAAACGTCGCGGCAGATCACCAGCAATTATTAATGACGGTTTTCAAAAATACCGCTAAGAAACATGGCTTTGTATGTTTGATGCATGAAAAGCCATTCGCTGGCATTAATGGTTCGGGCAAGCACGTAAACTGGTCGGTAGGTAACTCAACGCAAGGTAACTTGCTAGATCCTGGCATGACACCGCATGACAATTTAAACTTCTTAGTATTTTGTGCGGCAGTTATTCGTGGTGTGCATCTTCATGGGCCACTACTGCGTGCAGTTATTGCATCAGCAGGTAACGATCATCGCCTTGGTGCTAACGAAGCGCCACCTGCAATTCTTTCTGTATACCTTGGTTCACAAATCGAAGGCGTATTTGATCAAATAGCAAAAGGAAAATTAGACGGTTGTGATGAAGGCGGAATCATGGATATGGGTCTTTCACAGATTCTTCCATTCGCAAAAGATCCGGGTGATCGTAACCGTACTTCACCCTTCGCATTTACAGGTAATCGTTTTGAATTCCGCGCAGTAGGTTCTGATCAATCAGTGGCAGGCCCATTAATTGCGATGAACACAATGCTAGCTGAATCGTTAAACTGGATTGCAGATGAGCTTGAATCAACGATTGATGGTAAGAGCAACGCTGCGATCCGTGAAGGTACTATCAAAGTGCTGAAGAAACTGATGAAAGAGCATGGCGCGGCAGTATTTGGCGGTGACGGCTACTCATCAGAATGGCACGAAATGGCAGTTAAAGAGCGTGGCTTGAAAAACTTGCCTACAACGGCAGATGCGCTTCCATACCTTAAAGATGATGTAACAAAAACATTGTTTGAAGCAACAGGCGTACTCTCTGAAACAGAGCTTGCCAGTCGTTTTGAAGTACATTCAGAAATCTACATTAACAGAATTGCGCTTGAAGCAAACCTTGTGCAAAGCATGGCTAAAACGTCTATCTACCCAGCAGCAACACGCTACCTATCTGATCTTGCGCTAACAGCAGCATCGGCAAATGAAATGGGTGTTGATTTTGATAATGGGACAGCAAAAACAATTGCCAACAATATCAACGGCATGATAAAAGCAGTTGCTAAGCTTGAAAAAGCAGCCGCTAAAGATGGCTTTAAAAATGAGGAAGAGCACATGCAGTTCTGTGCTAACGATATTTGTGGTTTGATGGAAGATGTTCGCGGATACGCTGATGCGCTTGAAGCAGATGTGGCTGATGATATGTGGCCATTGCCGACGTATCATGAAATGCTGTTTATTAAGTAACTCAGCTCACCCCTAGGATTCGCGATTTCTTCGTTGGGGAAACAGTCACTTACTTTAGTAAGCTCCTATTTCCCCGCCTTGAACTCACAAAGCCTAGAGGCAACCTGAGTCATTAATATTTAGTTTTATAAAAAGACCGCTTCGGCGGTCTTTTTATTTCTCAAAATAAATTAGCGTGTCTTGCCAAAGTTTTGTGTCCAATAGTTTGTGTAAGTTGAGCTTTGGTTTGTGAATATTGCCATTCCAACTTCAGTTACATTGGCATCCATCATATTATGGCAATGTCCAGGGCTATCTAGCCAGCTATCGATAGCTTCTTGTGCTGTATCTCTTACTGTTCCAGCAGAAATATTTTCAGAGAGCCTGCCCCAGTTGTAACCATATGTAGTAACACGGTCAACCATATCACTTTGTTTATTTAAAGCAAAACCACTCCAATCAGAAACTGTTCCAGAGCCATCATGTGAAAAGGTATTGCTCAATGCTAAATCTTGACTATGTTCATAGGCTGCTTGATAAAGCGCATTGCTCCAAGATACAGCAGGGACAGCGGGAAAATTACCAGTACCCCCGCAGGTTGTTGCTTCTGCTCTTGCGGTATTAATAACATTTAAGTAATTAGTAATGTCAGCTTGAGATATCGTGGGAATCTCATGTGTATTCGGATCTTCAATGATAGAAACTGCTCGTGTGATTTCGATTGCAGGATTGCCTGCCGCATCCATCACATTGTAGGTAATCGTGAAAGTAGAACCAG
Organism: Methylophilaceae bacterium; assembly: GCA_036479055.1. Lineage (GTDB taxonomy): Bacteria > Pseudomonadota > Gammaproteobacteria > Burkholderiales > Methylophilaceae. Next base: position 2,505 of record JAZGEZ010000100.1, read on the forward strand.
TGCTAGCGTTAGTATTAACCGTATCACCCGCTACAATAATCTTAGCAGTGATATTTCCATCTCGATCATCGTTTGCTGTTGCGCCAGCATCAACGTAGTTTGAGCCTTCAATAACTTGAACGGTATTTTCTCCTTTCAAAGTAATTACAGGGTCTGTGGTATCAGGCACTTTGGCAGTAATAGCAACCATTCTTGTGATTTGTGTGGCAGCATTTCCCGCAGCGTCCGAGATATTGTAAGTAATTGTAAAGTTTGTTCCTACGCTCGCATTGGTATTTATGGCATCGCCTGCCTTGATAATATTTGAGCTGATATTTCCATCAATATTATCGACTGCTGTAGCACCAGCATCGGTATAAATTGACCCTTGCTCAACATTGAGCGAATTTCCACCAATAAGCGATATTACGGGTGGAGTTTTATCAGCAACAGGGGCAGAAGTCACAACAACATTCATCGTGTCAGCGGTTGATTCGTTATCATCATCCGTAACTATTAAAGTCAGTGAATCTGTGCCAATTTTTGTCGGGGTGTAATTGAATGAAGCATTTGTCGATAATGTTGTAGTCCCTTTTTTCCATAAGTAGCTAATCGTTCCATCACTATCTGCCCCTGTTCCTGTGATTGTAATAGTCTTGTTAACTTGAACCGTTTTATTACCACCAGCATTTGCTGTTGGCGCCTTATTCGGCGGTGGCGCTCCAGCACTGACAACTACCGTCATCATATCGCTTGCAAAATCACCCTCATTATCTGTAACCGTTAGCGTTAATGTTTCAGTAGTAACCGTGGCAGGCTTATAATCAAATGAGGCAGTAGTTGCAATTATTTTTCCGCCCTTTTCCCATTTGTAACTAGCAATACTTCCGTCACTGTCAGTACCACTACCTGTTATTGTAACGCTGGTATTTACTTGTATCGCTTTATCGGCGCCTGCATTTGCGATAGGTGCAATATTAATTCCAAGTTGTGATGTTAGTGATTCTAATTCTTTTGTAGAATCTACTTCACTCGCGTCTAAATTTTTTATTACAGAATTTAGCTCATCCAATGTCTCACTGCTGACACCACTAACACCCGCATTTTTATAATCTTGAACGGTGGGAGCAGAACTGCTTCCTGCCTTTGTATATGCGACTATTTTTGATAAAGCGGCTTCTTTGGCTGTAGGTGTATTTGCTTTTGCACTATTACTAGAGCCTCCGCCACATGCAGAAAGAATAGAAAGTGATAAAAAAACTAGACCTGTTGATCTAATAATTTGCTGGATAGAAAACATATTTTGCCCAATTATTATTGTAATATTTATCGTTATATTCCAACACAGTAAGCTATACGGATATTGTGATCAAACTTATCCGACTTACGGTGTGAGGTTAACTTTATTACTATCGGGCACCTCTAATAATTCATGGTTCGTTTTCCTGAGGCTAGAATCAGCCAGTTTTTCGCTATAAAAATGAGCAATAGAGCGACTATTGCTAACTTTTCTATCAAAAAACTGACAAATTCTATCTACAGGAACTCCGACCAGAATTAATAGAGATGCCCTAACAAAGATTACGACAACAACAATCTCCATTTGTTAGAACCTTTGTCATGTATTTTTCTACTTTTCCGTGGCAAAATTCCTCTTTTATAATCTACAATAATATCTATGAATAATAACGAATTTTACCTTGGGCAACGTTGGGTTAGTAATACAGAAGCTGATCTTGGTATTGGTTTTATTGAAAAAATAGATGGACGACATTTAACTATCATCTTTCCTGCGGTTGATGAGACGCGTGTATACGCTATGGATAACGCACCGTTAAATCGCGTTAAATATCCTGTTGGTGATGTTATTCAAACAGAAGAAGGTGACAGCCATACTGTTGTTGGTCATGCAGAACACAATCATTGCATCGTGTATCAGTACATGGATGAGAAGGGAAATAAGGTCGGTTTGCATGAGTTGGAGCTGGATAGTTTTGCGCAGTTCAGCCAGCCGCAAGATCGTTTATTTGCGGGGCAAGTGGATAAAAACAAACATTTTCAATTACGTGTTGAAACATTGGGTCATTTACACCGCCAGCAAAAATCCGATAGTTTTGGCTTGTTGGGCCCGCGCATTCAAGCATTACCTCACCAGCTTTATATCGCGCATCAAGTTGCGCAACGTCACGCGCCAAGAGTTTTATTAGCGGATGAAGTTGGTTTGGGTAAAACCATTGAGGCGGGATTGATTTTGCATCAACAATTGTTAACGGAGCGCGTAAATCGCTGTTTGATTGTTGTGCCAGAGACTTTGGTGCACCAATGGTTAGTTGAAATGCTGCGTCGTTTTAATTTGC
>JAZGEZ010000101.1:0-3492 GCA_036479055.1 Methylophilaceae bacterium
CTAAGCCGCTTAAGAAATGTAAAAAGTGCTGCCTTTGCTTAAAAAAGCTAATTTTGTAAACAGGCAAGTCTTTACTAAATTCGAATGAGGTATACACCGTATACAGGTTGATAGAAAATATAGAAACAACCCAGAACATAATGTTTTTAGCGTCAGTTAGTTGATAAAAGCTAGCAGCCAGATACAAAGCAAGCACTAAGCTACAGTAAACAGCCACTCGTGACTGCTGCATATAAATGTTAAGCAGCTCAAAATCAATGGCATCCTGCATATTTAACTTGTTAACATTCATATCAATTAAAGCCTCATCACTTAATATCGACTCTTGCTAAAGCAGGGTTTGCAGCAAAGTACTTTTTAATCCCAAAAAGAATAGACTTCGCTAATTTGGTTTGATGCTTACTACTATTTAGCTTGCGCTCTTCTGCTGGGTTGCTAATAAATGCGGTTTCTATCAAAATTGAAGGGATATCGGGTGATTTTAGCACTGCAAAACCAGCTTGCTCCACTCGTTTTTTATGTAATCTATTCACTTTACCAACATGCCCTAAAACAGCTTTGCCTAATTTCAAACTATCGCTAATGGTGGCTGCTTGAGATAAGTCTAATAACGTTTTGGCCAAAATCGGTTCTTTATCTTTCAAACTCACGCCGCCAATCAAATCGGACTGATTTTCTCTTTTTGCCAAATACCGTGCAGTTGCACTGGTGGCACCACGTTCTGATAACGCAAACACTGAAGAGCCACGTGCAGACGACTTTGTAAAAGCATCGGCATGAATGGATATAAATAGATCTGCTTTAAGTTTACGTGCCTTTACCACCCGTCCGCCAAGTGAGACGAAATAGTCACCCTTGCGGGTTAGCACGCCACGCATGTTAGGTTCAGCATCTACTTGTGCCTTTAGCTTTTTAGCAATCGCCAACGTAACGTCTTTTTCACGACTCCCTTTAGCCCCCCTAGCACCCGGGTCTTCGCCCCCATGCCCTGCATCAATCACAATGGTAATCATGCGTTTTTTCTTTTTAGGAAGCGGCTCTACAATTGGTTTAGGCTGCTTTGCATCCTCCTGCTCAAGCTTGTCTAGCATCGCCATTAACGGGTCTTTTAATGGAATAACATCTAGCACTAAACGATGCTTGTATTCACCTGCAGGTTTCAGCGTAAACACATTAAAGTTAACAGCTTGCTTTAAATCAACAACGACCCTTACGACATTTGCCTGATAAGCGGCTATACGTACCTTTTCAATATAGGGGTCACTAGAAGAAACTTTCGCAGACAAGGCATTAAGCACACTATTAAGCCTAATTTCCTCAATATCCAATACTAAACGTTCTGGATTTTTCAAAGTAAATGTTTGGTATTTTAAAGGCTGTTCTGATTCAAACGTTACCCTTGTGTAGTCTTCTGCAGGCCAAACACGTGCTGCCGTCACTTCACTTGCTGCAAATGCAGAATAGCTTGCACACAACGTTGCACAAAATAATAGGAATGTTACAAAAAATGATTTAACCATACTTCCTTAATGCAATTAATTAAGCAAACACATCTAACGTTCGCCCATCTTCTTGCTCATCAATACTTAACAAACTTAACTTAACATCAAAATCTGGCTTCGGTAGGATGTTCTCCGCTTTTTCAGGCCACTCCACCATACAAATACTGCCGTCATTGAAATACTCATTAAAACCAGCAGCATCCCATTCATTCTCATCAATAAATCTATATAAATCAAAATGATATACTATATAACTAGAAGTAACATAAGGTTCAACCAGTGTGTAAGTAGGGCTCTTTACCTTACCAGCATGCCCTAAACCCTGTAATACCCCGCGGACAAATGTCGTTTTACCCGCACCTAAATCACCATGCAAATAGACCACCGTGCCAGGATTTAGTTGCTTTGAAAACACGCGCCCTGCTTCTAGTGTTGCTGCTTCATTGGCTAGATCAAGTGTAAAATGATTAACCATGACTGACAATAGCCCAAATAGTAACGCATTGACTACCCTTGCCGATGACATCAAGTGCTGGGGCGCAACACTCGGTTTTAACGAGATAGGTATTACGGATACGGATTTGTCTAAAGCGGAAACAGCACATCAAAAATGGATAGAAAAAGGCTTTCATGGTGAGATGGATTATATGGCAAAACACGGTACTAAGCGAACCCGTCCAGCCGAATTAGTACCTAACACTATCCGTGTCATTTCAGTACGCTTAGATTACTTGCCGCCAAAAACAAAAGACAGCTGGAAAGTAATAGGCGATGGCAGCCAAGCCTTTATCTCACGTTACGCGCTGGGGCGTGACTATCACAAAGTCGTGCGCCAAAAGCTACAAAAACTCTGTGACAAAATTCAAGCTGCAGTGGGTGATGTCGAATACCGCGTATTTACTGATAGTGCGCCAGTATTAGAAGTTGCTATAGCTGAAAAAGCAGGATTAGGTTGGCGTGGCAAACATACCCTTTTAATTAATAAGGAACAAGGGTCCTGGTTCTTCTTAGGCGAGATTTACACCAACCTACCCTTGCCAACCGATAAACCTGCTACTAACCACTGTGGGATATGCAGTGCTTGTATTGACATCTGCCCCACACAAGCGATTACAGCACCTTACGAGGTAGATGCACGTCGTTGCATCTCTTATCTCACCATTGAGCTAAAAAACAGTATTCCAGAAGTCTTACGCCCACTGATTGGCAACCGTGTCTATGGTTGCGACGATTGCCAGCTCACCTGCCCTTGGAACAAATTTGCGGAAACCACGCAAGAAACCGACTTCAACGTACGCAATGGCTTAGACGACATCAGCCTAATTGACTGCTTTAGCTGGTCTGAAGGTGAATTTCTGCAAAAAATGGCTGGCAGTGCCATTTATCGCATAGGTTATCAGCAATGGTTACGTAATATCGCTGTTGGATTAGGTAATGCGCCAACATCCCCTGGAATTATTTCAGCACTAAAAATACGCAAAAATGATACTAACGAACTGGTTAGAGAGCATATAGTCTGGGCGCTATCTCAACATGTACATCATTAGCTAACTCAAACTTTGTAACTAGCACACGTAAGAAACCCAGTTACCGATGTTATAATAGCGTATACATATGCGTTTGATTTATACCCGCTTCATGGTAGCCATTAAACTGAAAACAACTTACTGAAAATCAAAAAACTAAATGACCGCACTCACTGAACACCCTTCTTGGCAAGCGCTTTCTAAACATCAAAAAAATATAAAAAATACGCATATGCGTGATTTATTCGACGCTGATCCAAAACGCTTTGATAAATTTAGCCTTAAGTTTAATGACATATTGCTAGATTATTCAAAACATCGTATTACTGAAGAAACGCTGCCTCATCTATTGCAAATAGCACGTGAAGCCAACCTTGAAGGCAAACGTGACAATATGTTTGCAGGTGAAAAAATTAACATCACTGAAGACCGTGCCGTATTACATACCGCATTAAGAAACCGTA
>JAZGEZ010000102.1:0-12134 GCA_036479055.1 Methylophilaceae bacterium
ATGATAGTATGCTTTTCGCATGCGAAAGTAGGTCACTGCCAAGCTATTTGTTTGCCACTAAAAGCTCAACCATGCGTTGAGCTTTTAGTTTATGAAAGCCTCACTATTACCCTAGTGAGGCTTTTTAATTTACAGGTACCCGCAAGGGGCATGTCCACCAGGTACCCGCTGTTTCACAGCGACCTTGGCGCCATAGGTTACTGCCAAGCTATTTGTTTTAAAAAAACCCCGTTAAAACTAACGGGGTTTTTTTATGTATGAATGGTGGGGCACTTCACTATTTATACAACTATCGTTAAAATCACATGGTAATAAGCCCTTGAAAAGTAGCAATTGCCTTTTACTACAGGTATAGTAAATGCGTACATTAATGGAATTAACCTAGATGAAACAAGTAATTACATTTTTTTTGTTGTTGATGGTGAGTAGCCAGGCACTTGCACAAGGTGCGAATGAAGTGCAACAGGATTGTAATGACCACTGTAATAAAGCATTAGAGCAAGGGAAAATAGACCCTGCTTTGCATTTTGGTAAAGCTAGTGATGTATTGGTCTCTGGCAAGCAAGATCCATTATTGCAAAAAGGTAAAGATGGAAATTTTCTTGTCATGGGCAAGCAAGATCCATTATTACAAAAAAGTAAAGATGATACTAACCTAGCATTTGGGCAAGAAAGTGGCTTTCTTCAAATGGGTCAACAAGACAAAGTATTATTGCGTGGTAAAGATGGTGCTAAGCTAGCATTCGGTAGCAGTGGTGATGCGTTGAGTTTTGGCCGTGAGAGTGCTGTACTATCTAAAGGAGTGGATAGTCAAAAATTAAGCTTTGGCCGTGAAAGTGATCGCTTGGAGTTTTGTTCAGAGCGGTAACAGCGAGCAGGACATAATAAAAAACCTAGTCAACTATTATTGGCTAGGTTTTTTATTGTTTAATGTTTTTTACTGGCTGTGTCAGTCGTTAATCTATCAATGTAAGCAATAGCAATAGCTGATGCAACAAATGCCATATGTATAATGGTTTGCCACATCATTACTTCATGGCTTAAATTTTCAGCATTAATGAATGTTTTGAGTAGGTGTATTGAGGAAATGCCGATAATGGCAGTGGCCAATTTTACTTTCAGAAGGTTGGCATTAACATGTGAAAGCCAATCTGGTTCATCTGGATGACCAGCTAAATTAAGACGAGATACAAAAGTCTCATAGCCACCAACAATCACCATGATAAGCAAGTTGGAAATCATCACTACATCGATTAGGCCGAGTACGATTAACATAATCTCAGCTTCTTTTATGTGGGGCACTTCTGCTAGCAAATGAACGAGCTCTACACCAAAGTGATACACATAGACAGCTTGCGCAACAATCAGCCCTAAATATAAGGGTAGCTGTAGCCATCGACTCCCAAAAAGAATTTTTGACATAATGCCAGTTTGTTTCATGTTGTTATCCATTGTTGATGCTAATTGAAAACGCTATTTTAGCAGTGAATGCAGTTATTTCAGCATGAAAGAGGTGGAGATTTACCGAATTTCGCTCTCTATTTGGTATGAAGCATTACTATCTTGCCCAAGTAGTTTAGTTAGTATAGGTAAGGACTCTTCTAGTACACTAGGCAAAATCCAGGGCGGGTTGATAATAAATAACCCACTTCCAAACATGCCGTAACCATTGCCTAAGGGTTTTGTTATATTAAGGGATACATTGAGCCAGCTATTTACTTTTAACTGTCGTAATGCATTAATCATTTTTTCTGGTTCTTGTTTTGGTATTAATGGATACCAAATAATGTAAGTGCCTGTTGCAAAACGTTTTAAGCTCTCTTTAATTGACTGTACAACATACTGATAATCTTGCTTATCCTCGTAGGGAGGATCGATAATGACAACACCTCGTTTAGAAGGTGGCGGTAAGCAAGCCTTTATTCCGACAAATCCATTTTGCATTTCAACTTTAACAAGTGTGGATTCACCTTTAAAGTTGTTAACTAGTATTTTGTAATCATTTGGATGTAATTCGAACAAACGTAATTGATCATTGGCGCGTAAAAAATACTCAGAAACTTTTGGGGAACCTGGGTAGAAATTTAACTTTTCTGCTTGGCTGAATGATTGCACCATCGCCACAAACTGGGTAAGTGGCTTTGGTAGTGTTTGTGCTGACAATAAGCGTGAAATGCCTGTTTCAAACTCCATATTTTTTTGTGAAAAGTCATCGGCAAGACTGTACATGCCGGCTCCAGCATGCGTATCGATCACACTATAAGGTTTGTCTTTTTGATTAAAATAATCAAGTACTATGCTAAGTGTATAGTGTTTGAGTATATCGGCGTGGTTGCCTGCGTGGAAAGCGTGACGGTAACTAAGCATGGGTTTATTTAATTGAAACTATCACTTATTATAAGTGACTAAGTAGTTGGTTTGATATTAAGTTGTCGTCATGAGTGAAAAGGATTTTATAATGAAAAAATCAATATTTTATATGGTGCTGTCTTCTGCACTGTTTTTTGGTACTTTTGCTGCCTATGCCAATCATCATAAAGGTGCGGAAACTGAAAAGCATGAAATGAAAGCGGATACGAATAATGATGGGAAAGTGAGCTACGAAGAGTTTAGAGGTGCCCGCATGAAGCATATGGAAGAACACTTTAAGCGTAGAGATGTTAATGGTGATGGGTTTATTGATGCGGCAGAAAAAAAAGCAGCTAGAGATCGGCATAAAGCGCACCACAAAACGTGCAAACGGAAAAAAGGCAAAGAGCAGCATTAAAGTTGCTTAAAGCATGTTCTTTTGAGCAGCGTTTTTACGCTGCTTTTTTATTGGTCTTTAGTGTTGTATGCGTTAGCATGATGGAATGAAAGAAGTGCAACAAAACCCCGAAAAAAATCCATTTATAATTCCTTTTGTATTTATTTTGGTTTTTGCCATCCTTGAGTTTTGGGGTGGCATTTGGACACAGTCATTGGCATTGTTGAGTGATGCTTGGCATATGTTTTCTGATGTTTTTGCCTTGGGCTTAGCGATGTTAGCGTCATGTTTTGCTAGTAAAGCAAAAGCTAACAACAAGAAAACACAAGCTGAAATAATCGCTTCTATACTCAATGCAATATTGATGTTAGCAGTGACAGCTTGGATTGTTTTAGAGGCTGTTGAGCGTTTAAATAGTCCGCGACCTGTAGCCGGTAATTATGTTATTTTGATTGCCTTTATTGGGCTGGTTGTTAATCTAATTGTGGCAAAAAAATTGCATCAATATGAAGGTGAAAAGGGTCTGAATCATCAAGCCGCTTTTTTGCATGTAATCGGCGATATATTAGGGTCAGTGGCAGCAATAGCGGCAGGGCTGGTGGTGTTTTTAACTGGCTGGCTACCCATTGACCCTATACTCTCTTTGCTTATTTCTTTGTTGTTGTTGATTGCTACCTTTAATCTCATTAGAAATATCTGGCAAACATTTTTTACAAAAGAGACGCATCAACAGCATAGCCACCACCGCTAGTTTTGATGCCAGTAGAAACCGGCACATGCAATTAGAGTTAACTACTGAATGACAAGGCCAGGTAGGTGGCAATAAGTTTTAGGCATGTAGATCTTGGCACAACGAGGAGAGATGAAATGCCATATGTCGCTATTAAATTAGCGGGTTCTGTTACTAAAGAGCAAAAAGCAGAGATTGCAAAAGAAGTGACTGAAACACTTGAGCGTGTTGCTAATAAACCAGCGAGCTATACCTAATATTACATTTGAAGAAGTGAAATATGAAAATTGGGCAATAGCTGGCAAGCTCTTGGGTGAGTAATTTTTTAAGTAATGTTAATTAAAGTTGTAAGGCACAAAAAAATACATAGTTGATAATCGGCTGGATTTATTTTGGGCGAAGCTTTAAATATTTTTGATTTTTGGCGGTAAAATAGCGCTATGTTCGACCCTAAACCCATTCTAAAAAACTTACCAAATTTACCTGGCGTATATCGCATGAAAAATGCGGAAGATGCCGTTATTTACGTCGGCAAGGCAAAAACCCTTAAGAAGCGCGTTTCAAGCTACTTTAATAAAAACTTACCGAGTGCGCGAACGCGCATGATGGTGTCGCAAATTGCGAACATAGAAACGACAGTTACGCATACTGAAGCTGAAGCTTTGTTGCTTGAGAACAATCTCATTAAAAGCATTATGCCGCGTTATAACGTACTCTTTCGTGATGATAAGTCTTACCCTTATATAGCACTAACTGGGGATAAATTTTCACGTTTGGTTTTTCATCGAGGAACGCAGCGTAAAGGGGCACAGTATTTCGGGCCTTTTCCTAGCGCGACAGCAGTACGGGAAAGCATTCAACTTTTGCAAAAAGTATTTAAGTTGCGCACCTGTGAGAATTCCGTGTTTTCTAACCGTTCTAGACCTTGCTTACAGCATCAAATCGAGCGCTGTACAGCGCCTTGTGTGGACTATATTTCAACTGAAGATTATGAGCATGATGTGCACCATGCCTCGATGTTTTTACAAGGGAAAACGAATGAAGTACTGAATGCCTTAGGCGACAAAATGAATGGGGCAGCAGCCAACCAAGAATATGAAAACGCTGCTGTTTTTCGTGACCGCATGCAGGCGTTAAGGCAGGTGCAAGCTAAACAGTTTGTTAGCGATTTTAGTGTTTCGGATGCTGATGTTATTGCGTGTGCGAGCTTGCAAGGACAACATTGTATTAATTTAGTCATGATACGAGGCGGCAGACATCTTGGAGATAAAAGTTTCTTTCCAAAAAATAGCCAAGATGCTGAACTAAGCGAAACAGTTGAAGCTTTTTTAACGCAACATTATATGGCGCAAAACACGCCGCCCCTGATGGTTTGCGGTGTTGAAATCGATGCTAAAGGTTTTGAAGGGGTTTTAAGTGAGCAGGCAAGCCGAAAGGTCAGAATTGTTACTAAGGCGATTGGTGACAAGCGTGTCTGGTTAAAAATGGCACAAACAAATGCTGAACTAGCTCTTGGTCAGCGTGCTGCAGCCTCCGCTAATCAGGCAGCAAAACTACTCGCTTTACGTGAAGCTTTAAAGTTGGCTGAAACCGTTGAGCGTATTGAATGTTTTGACATTAGTCACACGATGGGCGAGGCAACTGTGGGTAGCTGTGTTGTGTTTGATAAAGGGGATCTGCAAAACAGCGAGTATAGGCGCTATAACATCACTGGCATCACCCCTGGTGACGATTACGCTGCTATGCGAAATGTGCTAACACGGCGCTACAAAAAAGTTGCAGCGGGAGAGGGCTTACGGCCAGATTTGATTTTTATCGATGGCGGTAAAGGTCAGCTTGGGGTGGCGATTGAAGTCATGCAAGAAGTTGGGTTAGACGATATACTTTTGGTTGGGATTGCCAAAGGAGAAGAACGAAGACCCGGCTTGGAGACAATGATCTTTTCTGGTACGGGAGAAATGTTAAATTTAGAAGCAGATAATCAAGGCTTGCATTTGTTGCAACAAATTCGTGATGAAGCACATCGTTTTGCCATTACAGGGCACCGTGCTAAACGTGCTAAAGCGCGTATTACCTCCAGCCTGGAAGATGTGGAAGGTGTAGGGGCTAAGCGCCGTAAAGCATTATTAACGCGCTTTGGTGGATTAGATGGTGTAAAAAATGCTAGCATAGATGAACTTGCTCAGGTTGAAGGCATTAGCCCTGCGCTAGCAGAAAGAGTCTACGATCAGCTACATTAATTCTATTTAGAAAAACGATTAAATTATGTTCTGGAATGTTCCCAATATTTTAACAGTGCTTAGAATTGCACTTATTCCTGTGTTTGTAGGGATATTTTATTTACCGCACAACGTGTTTGAATTGGGTATTGAGCCCACACATACCTTAAACCTGATTGCAGCGAGCGTCTTTGCCTTGGCTGCATTTACAGATTGGTTAGATGGTTATTGGGCGAGAAAATACAATCAAACCAGTAGTTTCGGTGCTTTCTTGGACCCTGTGGCCGATAAGTTAATGGTGGCAGCGGCGCTTATCGTGTTAGTTGAGTTTGACCGTGTTGGAGCAGTGGTTTCTCTTATTATTATTGGGCGAGAAATTGCGATTAGCGCATTAAGAGAGTGGATGGCTTCTATTGGTAAAAGTAGCAATGTCGCCGTGGCAATGATAGGAAAAATTAAAACAGCAGCACAAATGGCTGCAATTTTATTATTGTTATACTACGATAGTATTGGTGGCTTTAATACGGCGGTAGTTGGCACTTGGTTGATATACGTAGCAGCAATATTGACATTGGTTTCAATGGCTTACTACTTAAAGGCGGCATGGCCAATTATTAAAGATTCATTTGATTAAGCAATAAATTGAAAAAAATTCAGTTGTGGAGAATAGAAAAGCCTGCCTTCAGCCTTGACATCAATTTTAAAATCGCTAAAATGCTCGCTTCTTAACGCGGGAATAGCTCAGCTGGTAGAGCGATACCTTGCCAAGGTATAGGTCGCGAGTTCGAGTCTCGTTTCCCGCTCCAGTATTAAGAAAACGGGGATTGTTAGCTTATGCTGATATCCCCGTTTTAGTTTTAAGTAACGTTTTAAGTTATAAGGCGCGATAGCAAAGCGGTTATGCCGTGGCCTGCAAAGCCATTTAGGCCGGTTCGACTCCGGCTCGCGCCTCCACTTCCTTCTTCTCTTTTTATATTTGTTTACACTTTACAGCTAGCATTAAGTTCTGGCATGCTCTTTGCGTGTTATTTTGTACAGTATTTTTCTGAAAATTCAAGACGATTTAATTACTTTATTAGTGTTTAAACTTACGTTAATACAACACTAGCGCTTGAATATAGGGGTATTGTGGCCTCTTATCATTGAAATTAGGTTTAATATGGAATGTAAAATACTGTATATTAATGAAAATATTGATTATTTAGTGTTGTTGTAATCAATCTAATAGTATAAAACAAATATGGATGAAGACTCTAATAGTAAGCAGGTAGAAAAAGTGCATAGCATGCAGGTAGATAGTTTACTTGTTAGCTTGCAGATGGTGTGCCGTACACACGGCATTGCTATTTCAAAAGATGCTTTGGTTGCAGGCTTGCCACTGCAAGATGGCCGCATTACGCCTAGCCTAGTGAAGCGTGCTGCAGCGCGTGCAAATTTGGTTAGTAATGTATTGAAGAAGTCGCTTAATGACCTTCGTGCTGAGCATGTGCCAGCTATCCTTTTGCTAGAACAAGAAGAAGCTTGTTTGTTCTTAGGTTGGGATGAGGACAAAAAGAATGCGCGCGTCATATTCCCTGAGTTGGGTGAAGCAGAGGTTTTATTGCCTACCGATGAGCTGCAAGATAGATACACTGGTTACACTATCGTAGCAAAACCAAAATTCACATTTGACACACGAGCCCCCGCAGTAGGTAAGAAACATTTAAAACATTGGTTCTGGGGCGTGCTCGCAGAAAACAAGCGAATCTATCGTGACATTATGTTTGCGGCATTTTTGATTAATGTTTTTGCGTTGGCAATGCCGTTGTTCACAATGAACGTCTACGATCGGATTGTGCCAAATCGATCCGTGGAAACGTTGTGGGTAATGGTCGCAGGGATTGCTTTAGTGGTATTTGCTGATATTGCACTAAGAACCATGCGCGTGTATTTTCTGGACTGGGCAAGCCAACGAATAGACGTCAAATTAACCACTAGCATTATGGAAAAAGTGCTCGGTACGCGCTTAGAGCTGAGACCTCGCTCAGCAGGGTCATTTGCCTCTAACTTGAGAGCGTTTGAAACGGTTAAAGACTTTATTACTTCAGCCACGATTACAACCTTAATAGATATGCCTTTTGCGCTAATTTTTATTATAGTCATTGCTTGGATATCCCCTTATATGATTATTCCCGTTATTGTCGGTGGTCTGGTGTTGTTGATTTACTCATTTAGTGTCCAAACTAAAATGCAAGAACACTCCGAGGCAATGTTTCGTGCTGGCGCCATTAGGAATGCTACTTTGATTGAAAGTTTAGTTGGTCTTGAAACAATCAAGGCCCTAGGTATTGAAGGGCGTATGCAGCGAAAATGGGAACAAAGCGCTTATTTCCTAACGCAGGTAAATGCAAAATTAAAATTACTTTCTGCATCGATTACAAATGGCGCAAATGGCATTACACAGTTAGTTAATGTGAGTTCGGTATTGCTAGGCGTTTATTTAGTAATAGCAGGTGATTTAACAATGGGTGGACTGATTGCATGTACCATGCTGGCAGGTCGCGCACTTGCACCAGTCTCCCAGTCTGCAGGTTTGATGACGCAATATCATAATGCGACAACAGCGCTCACTTCACTTGATGAGGTGATGAACCAGCCTGTAGAGCGCCCAGATGAAACAAACTTTTTATCGCGCAATACCTTTCTTGGCGATATTGAGTTTCGTGATGTGAGTTTTAATTATCCAGGTACTGATTTTAGTGCGCTGAAAAATGTTTCATTTAAAATTCGTGCAGGGGAGCATGTGGTTATCTTGGGTCGTATGGGATCGGGAAAAACCACCTTGCAGAAACTAGTACTTGGTTTGTACCAGCCTGCTAGCGGTGCTATTTTGATTGATGGCATAGACTCAAGACAGATAGACCCTGCAGAGCTAAGGCGTAGCATTGGCTATGTGCAGCAAGATACAAATTTATTTTTCGGTTCTATGCGTGACAATATTGCCATTGCAACGCCGCACGCAGATGATACACAAGTGTTAAATGCTGCGCGTATCGGCGGTATTGCAGAATTTATCAATTTACATCCCGATGGTTTTGGTATGCCTGTAGGTGAGCGTGGAGAAACACTTTCAGGTGGTCAGCGACAAGGTGTCGGTATTGCAAGAGCCATGATTGACAACCCATCTATTGTTTTGCTAGATGAGCCAACAAGTGCAATGGATCACTCTGGCGAAGATTTTGTTAAAGCGCGACTTAAAGAAGCAACACAAGGTAAGACGCTTATCGTGATTACACATCGTTCATCATTATTCGATTTGGTCGATAGAATTATTGTTGTAGATGGCGGCAAGATTGTAGCAGATGGTGCTAAAGAGCAAGTCATAGAAGCGCTACGTACTGGGAAAGTAGGCAAGGCCGCATGAGTCAAAAATTATTCCAAGGCCTCGGCAAAATACATAGCTTTTTTCTAGCGCGTACATGGCTGACGAAGCCTGTGCACTACCTGCTTGAGAAGTGGGCGCCTACCCATACGGCAGAGGAGCTAGCTTGGGAAGAGGATGCTGAGTTTGCAATGCTGGGACAAGCACCGTTACGCGCCAAAAGAATTCTCTACTGGATGGTCATCTTTTTGGTGTTGCTGGTTGCATGGGCAGGGTTTACTAAGATCGATGAGATAACACGCGGTGAAGGGCGGGTTATCCCTTCTCAACAGGTGCAAATTGTGCAGTCTTACGATGGGGGAATTGTGTCTGAGCTGTTGGTACATGAAGGCGAGACAGTCATCAAGGGTCAGCCGCTTGTACGCATCGATCAAACACGCGCCATTTCATCCTTGCGAGAGAATCGCTCACAATACTTGTCCTTATTGGCTAAACAGTCACGTCTAAGAGCCTTGGCTACAGATGCCGAGTTTGTTCAAGATAAAGAAATAAAAGCGGAAGCACCTGAACTCTATGCGCAAGAGTACGCATTGTATGCTGCTAGCAATGCTGAGTTAGCCTCACAGCTAGCCATTGCTGCCGAACAAGTCACGCAACGTGAAAGAGAGTTGGCAGAGACGCAAGCACGCTTGCGGCAGGCAGAAAGAGGGTTTGTACTTACTAGTCGCGAGCTAGAAGTGACCAAGCCTTTGATGGAGAGCGGCGCAGTTTCTGAAGTCGACTTGTTAAGGCTAGAGCGAGATGTCTCTAGGTTGCGTGGTGACCGCAATCAAGCACGTGAACAGGTTGGCCGTGTAAAATCTGCAATATCTGAAGCAAAAAGAAAAATCAATGAAATTAAATTGGTGTTTCAAAGTAAAGTGCGTACCGAGTTATCTGAAACAACAGCTAAGCTCAGCGCGCTGACTGAATTAAGTGTCGCTTTGGATGACAAAGTTAAACAGTCCGTACTTAAAGCGCCAGTCAATGGCACAGTTAGCCGATTATTTTTTAATACTGTAGGGGGTGTTATTCAGCCGGGGAAAGAGGTGCTTGAATTGGTGCCAACTGACGATACTTTAGTCCTTGAAACTAAAATTCAACCTAGAGATATTGCTTTTGTAGGCTTTGATCAGCCTGCTGCAGTGAAGCTAACCGCCTATGATTACACTATCTATGGAACAATGGAGGCTAAAGTTATTAGTGTTGCTGCCGATTCTATAATAGATGAGAAAGGCAATGCTTTTTATATAGTCAAAATTCAAACACTTAAACCTAGTTTAGGTAAGGGCCAGCCTATTATTCCCGGCATGGTGGCGCAGGTAGATATTATTACCGGTAAAAAGTCTGTACTTTCTTACTTGTTAAAACCAGTATTAAAAGCGAAATCGTACGCTTTTACGGAGAGATGATGCGCGATATATTTTTATGCCCTAATGGTAATATGCTTGAGAATTGGACGAAAGCTTGCCCAAAAGCATTGGTGGCTGTGTCTATTAGAGCAGTGCCTGTAAACGAACCTGTTTTATTTTGGGTGCATGCTAATGCTAACAATATTGCTTGGTTAGAACAAACCATGGCTGATATTCAAAATAAATTTGAAGTGTCGAAAATAGTCGTGTTGGCCAATACGCCCAATCAGAAAGATGCACTTTCAGTCATGACTGCTGGTGCTGTCGGTTATTGTCACGCTTATAGTGCAGCAAAAATGTTAAAAGAATTAAGAACGGTTGTTATGCACGGTGGTGTTTGGTTAGGTAATGATTTGCTGCAAACACTGATTACGGCAACTAAGACAGTTGTGCATAATTTATCCTCCAATGTTGATCAGGCGCTTGCATTACTTACCAAACGTGAAAAACAAATTGCGTTAGAGGCGGCTAAGGGGTTGAGCAATAAAGAAATCGCTAGGATTTTTAACATTACTGAGCGTACTGTTAAAGCGCATATCTCTGCTACATTGGGAAAATTAGGCGTGAAAGACAGGTTGCAGCTTGCACTTGTATTGAATGAAAAGGCTTATGAGTTAAGCCCAAGTGGTAGCAATATAAAACCGTTTAAATCACACCGAGAATCTAAAGTATTGTCTGCTTCTAGTAAGCCTGTATCTACGAGCAATACAACTAAAAAAAAACTTGAGCACGTCGCGTAATTGTTACGTGTAGTTCTAGTTTTATCAATATTGTCCTTCAGGACAATATACAACCACTTCCAAAAACGATTTAATAGCTATTGTTGGGGTGTTTTATACACCCAAAATATAATAGGTTAAAGGAAATACCATGGCAATTCTAGGCACAGTCGTTTCAATTAATGGTTTAGCAGACTTAGTCGGCAAGGTTTTTGTGATCACTGATAGTGGTGACAAAAGAGTTTTGCAATTAAATGACACATTACAACCTGGCGATACTATTGTGACACCTGAGGGTGTCATTGTTGAGCTGCAGCTTGCTAATGGAAAAGTGATGCAAGTCTTTGCCGAGCAAACTGTTACGTTTACGCCTGAGCTAGCAGATGCGATTCCACCTAGTTCTGGTGATAGTGCAATTGACTATGCAACCATACAGACCGTTATTAAAGCCATTAATGAAGGGCGTGATATTGGCGAGGTGTTGGAAGAAACTGCTGCTGGTTTAGAGGGCAGTGGTGTTGGTGATGATGGGCATGGTTTTGTTGATTTGCCTAGAATTATTGAACCCCTTAACCCGCTCGTATTTGAATTTGAATCTGGGCGTGATGAGGTAATAACAATTGAGCCGCTGTTTTCTGAGCGGGATGATCAAAATGCTTTCTCATCTACAGCTGCAGCAACGCCAGTCCAGACGGTTGCCGGTGTAACAAGCGACGTACAAGTTGAAGGCACCGACCTGATTCACACGGTGACCTTAAGTAATGCATCAGCAGTTGACACCACACATGCGTACACCTTAGCGGACAACACTGCCACAGGCGGCGGCGTGGATTACACCACACCACCAACATTTAGCAACGGCGTGACATTAGCCGGCGGCATCTTAACGGTACCAGCGGGCGTCACCA